>DATEVP010000130.1:0-4033 GCA_035258465.1 Hyphomicrobiaceae bacterium | reverse complement strand
CGCCCAGTGCGGCGCGATGTCGAGATAGTCCTTGGCGTCGTAGAGGATGCGGCCCCAGGTGGGAATGTCCGGCGGGAAGCCGAGGCCGAGGAATGAGAGGGTCGATTCGGCGATGATGGCGGCGGCAACGTCGATGGTGCCAGCCACGATCACGGGCCCGAGCGCGTTGGGCAGGATATGGCGCACGACCTGGCGCGTCTTGCTGGCGCCGAGCGCGCGCGCCGCCTCGACGAACTCCTTCTCGCGCAGCGACAGGAACTGGGCCCGCACGAGCCTCGCCACCGGCATCCAGCGCAAGCCGCCGATGACGATGACGATCAGGATGAAGACGCCGCCTTCGGGGCCGAACAGGCTCTTGAGGCTATCGCGGAAGAGATAGATCACGAGCAGCAGGAGGGGCAGCGCCGGCAAGGACAAAAAGAGATCCGTCAGCCACATCAGGCCAGAGCCGACGGCGCCGCGCGACATGCCGGCAATGGCGCCGATGATGGTTCCCACGACGACGGCGACGACCATCGCGGCAAGGCCCACGGCCAGCGATATGCGCCCCCCGTAGATCATCCGTGCCAGCAGATCCTGGCCCAGATCGTCGGTGCCGAGGGGATGCGCCCACGACGGTCCCTGGAGGCGAGCCGTGAAATCGATCTCGTTGATCGGCACGCTCCACGCGAACGCCCCCAGCGTGATGGCGAGCACGATCACCATCAGGATCATGCCGCTCACCACGGCCAGCCGGTGGCGGCGGAAGCGTCTCCACGCCTCCTGCCCCGGCGAAAAATGCCGCCCGCGGCGCTGCACGCCGGCGCCGGCCTCAGTGGAACGTAATGCGGGGGTCGAGCCAACCATAGAGGATATCGGCGATCAGGTTGAAGAGGACGACGAGACAGGCGAACACGAATGTCACCGCCATGACGACGGGCGTATCGTTGGCGAGGATCGAGCTGATCAGCAGCGAGCCGATGCCCGGAATGCGAAAGATCTGCTCGGTGACGATGGCCCCGCCGAAGATGGCCGGCATCTGCAAAGCGACCAGCGTGACCACCGGGATCAGCGCATTGCGCACGACGTGCTTCACCACCACCACGCGCTCGCTCAAGCCCTTGGCGCGCGCCGTCGTGACGTAATCGAGGCGAATCACGTCGAGCACGGCCGAGCGCACGTAGCGTGTCAGCGACGCGCCCTGGAACAACCCGAGCACGGCGATCGGCATCATCGCCTGCCGGGCATGCTCCCAATACCATCGCCAGCCCGTGGCGCTGAGGTCCGAGCGATAGACGAACGGCAGCCAGTCGAGATAGATGCTGAACATCAGGATGAACAGCAGCCCCGTGAAAAACGTCGGCAGCGAAAAGCCGATGAACGCCAGGGTGTTGGCGATCTGATCGAAGATCGAGTAGGGCCGCGTGGCGGCGAACACACCGACTGGAATCGCGATCAGAATCGCCAGGATCTGCGATGTGCCGATCACGAACAGCGTGGTCGGCAGCCGCTGCAGGATCAGCTTGTCGACGTCGATGCGGCTGACGAAGGAGAAGCCCCAATCGCCCTGCGCCATCGCCGTGATCCAGCGCACGTAGCGAACCGGCACCGGGTCATCGAGCCCGAACTTGATGCGCAGGGAGGCGCGTACCTCGGGCGGAACGTTGGGATTGGTAGCGAGCTCCTCAAAAGGGTCTCCCGGCGCGAGCGCCAGCACCGTGAACAGCACGACGCTGATGCCGAGCAGGCTCGGGATGGCAATGAGGAGGCGCCTGAGTAGATACTGCCCCATCGCCGGCCATCCCGATCTCGATCGACTGCGCCTCGCGCCTCAGCTCACGCGTCGCGATACCAATCCGCCAGGTTCCAGAAGTCGTTGTCCCAGCCGCTCAGTGGCGCGTGCAACTTGTTGGAGACGGCGGCCACGCGCGGACGATACACGACCGGGATTACGGCTTGGTTCTCGCATGCCAGGTCGTTCATGCGGATGAACAGGGCCGCACGCTTGACCGGATCGAGCTCACCCTCGGCCGCGCGGAACGCCTTGTCATACTCCTCGCTGCGCCATCGCGTGATATTGCGGCCCTGCCACTTGTTCTCCTTCGAGGCCACCTCCCACGACGTGAACTGGTTCATGAACAGCTCGGGGTCGGGCTGCGTCATGGTCGTCGTGTACATCTGGATGTCGCAGTAGAACTTCGTGTAGGTGTCAGGGTTGGCGACATCGGAGGAGAAATAGACCGACGCCGTGACCGACTTGAGCTCCACGTCGATGCCGGCCTTCTGGCAGGCCTGCTTGACGATCGCCTGGTTCTTCTGGCGCGGCGTGTTGATGGAGGTCTGGTAGACGAGCTTGAGCTTCTTGCCGTCCTTGGCCCTGATGCCGTCGGGGCCCTTCTTCCAGCCTGCCTCCTCCAACAGCTGGCTCGCCTTCTCGACATTGAACTCCCATTTGGTGTTCTTGGAGCGGAAACGTTCCGGATTGTTGAGGAAATTTCCGGTAGCAATGCCGGTGCGGCCGTAGATGTGATCCTCCACCGACTTGCGATCGACCAGCATGGCCAGCGCCTTCCTGACCGCAGGATCGGTGAGCAGCGGATGCTTGGTCTTGATGCTGGCGCGCTCGCCATCGACCTCGGTCCACGGATCGGTCGAGTTGAGCTGGATATGCTCGATGTTGCCGCCTGGCGTGATCTCGGCGCGGCCCTTGCCGCCCTTCTCGAGGCGCTGGAGGTTCTCGTCCTCCACCTGCATGTTCCAGGCGTAGTCGTATTCGCCGGTCTGGATCACGGCGCGCGCCGCCGATACCGCGTCCCCTCCGCCCTTCATCTCAATCGTGTCGAAGTGCGGCCGGTTCTCGATGTGATAGTCTGGATTGAGATCGCCCTTGACGAGGTCGCCAGGCTTGAAGTCGACGAAGCGGTAGGCGCCGGTGCCTACAGGCTTCAAATTGGCCGGTGCATCGCGCGACTTGGCACCCTTGTAGTCGGCGAACAGATGCTTGGGGATCAGCATGCCGCGTGTGCCGACGAAGGCATCCGCCCAGAAGGGCGTCGGCTTGGCGAACCGCACGGTCACCGTCAAGTCGTCGACCTTCTCGACCTTGACGTCCTTGTAGCTGCCGATGGTGACCGAAGCCGTCGCGGGATCGGACGCGTATTCCCAGTTGAACACGACGTCGTCGGCCGTGAACGGCTTGCCGTCGTGCCACTTCACGCCCCGCTTGAGCTTCCATGTGACGGACATGCCGTCGGCAGCCAGCCCGCCGTTCGCCCGGCTCGGCAGCTCGGCTGCCAGAACGGCCTTCAGGTTGCCGTCCGGGTCCCACGAGGCGAGCGGCTCATAGAAGATGCGCGAGCCCTCCTGGTCCTTGGTGCCGACGGCAAAGTGCGGATTGAGCAGCGTCGCGCCCTGCCACCACAGCACCTTGAGCGCGCCGCCGCCGCCGCGCTTGGTCGGCTTGTACTGGAACGCGCTCTGCGCCTGCGCCACGCCGCAATAGTTGAGCATCTGGCTTGCCATCGGCGCCGTGAGGCCGAGTGCCACCATCCTTTGCACGAAGGCGCGGCGGGACAGCTTGCCGACCTTCACCTGGGCGATCAGCCCACGCAGTGCTTGCTCGTCCATGCTGACTCCTCCTCCACAGATTACAGCTTCTGGCGTGCTCGAATTCGTGCGCCCTCGCAACCTCGCAAAACACCCACTCCCCTCAAGCAGAACAGTTTTGCGTCATGCGGTCAACGCACGCAACCCTGCCCAGAGCTCGGGCTCCGCGCTGCAGCATTGGGCACCCCCTATTTGGCGCGCTGCGGTAGCAATTCGCCATTCGATCTCAACCGCCTCCCTCTCGGCCCCAAACCATCTCCTCGGTCCATCCAAGGGCAGCAAACTCGCGGGTCCGTAGCGGTGCCTCGGCCACGGAATAGAACTCATCGAGCTGGGGCGGCTTCACGCGCGTGCCGGACAGCATGGCGTGCGCCTGGCCGCGATGATGGATCTGGTGCTGACACAGGTGCAGGAGCAGCCGGTCACGGCGCTCGGTCTGAACGCGCGT
>DATEVP010000129.1:0-2286 GCA_035258465.1 Hyphomicrobiaceae bacterium | reverse complement strand
CGGGCAGGGGCTGGAGCATAGCGCGCGCCGACGCGCGAGCGAACAGCCTTCCCGTCGTTTGTGGCCTGGATGAAGCGCCGCAACTGGGCTACCAATGGGCGCCAACAAATGCACGGGAGGATGGAGATGTCGCGCCTGGCTAAGGTTGCTCTGGCCTTGATGGCCATTGCCGGACTGTCGGCTCCGGGGGCGGCGCAGGACTACCCCGCGAGAGCGGTGAAGATCATCGTGCCGTTCGGCGCCGGCGGCCCGGCCGATATCTACGCCAGATTCCTCGGCCAGTATCTCCAGGAGTCGCTCAAGCAGTCGTTCGTGGTCGAGGACCGGCCCGGCGCCGGCTCGATCATCGGCACGGGCGAGGTCGCCAAGTCCGCCCCCGACGGCTACACGCTGCTGATGATGTCGAATACCCACACCACCAACGAGACGCTGCGCCCCAACAAGCCCTTCCAGCTGATGCGTGACTTCGTGCCGGTGGCGCCCGTCAACTATTCCGACCTGATCATGGTGGTGCACCCGTCCGTGCCGGCAAAGGACCTGAAGGAGTTCCTGGCGCTGCTGAAAGCGAAGCCGGGCGCCTTGAACTATGCCTCGTCCGGGCCGGGGACGCCCTATCACATGGCGGCGGAGCTGTTCAAAGCCATGAGCGGCACCGACATCGTGCATGTGCCGCACAAGGCCAGCGGTGAAGCCCGCAACGCCGTGCTCGGCGGGCACGTGCAGATGATGATCGATGCCATCACCACCACGGCACCCACCGTGCAGGGTGGCCAGGTGCGGGCGCTGGGCACCACCGGCAGGGCGCGCTCGAAGCTCTTGCCTGACGTGCCCACCATCGCCGAGGCCGGCGTGCCGGGCTACGAGGCGACCATCTGGCTCGGCATCATGGCGCCGGCGAATACGCCCAAGCCGATCGTCGACAAGCTCAACGCGGAGATCAACAAGGTGCTGCAGCTGGCGGTCGTGAAAGAGGCGTGGGGCAAGCAGGGCGCCGAGCCGATGATCATGACCCCGGCCGAGTTCGACGCCTACCTGCGCAAGGACATCGAGAAGTGGGCCAAGGTCATCCAGACCGCCGGCCTGAAGCCGCAATGAGCCAGGCCATGGCCGAGCCGGTCAAGCTGCGCGTCAACGGCGTCGAGCGTGTCGTCGAGGCCGATCCGGCAACGCCGCTGCTTGCGGTGCTGCGCGGCCAGCTGGCGCTGACGGGCACGCATTTCGGCTGCGGCGCCAACCAGTGCGGCGCCTGCAACGTGCTGATCGGCGAGCACGCCGTTGCCGCGTGCGACACGCCGCTGTGGGCCGCGGCCGGCAAGGACGTTACCACGGTGGAGGGGCTCGGCACGCCCGAGCGTCCGCACCCGCTGCAGCAGGCCTTCATCGCAGAGCAGGCGATGCAGTGCGGCTATTGCATCTCGGGGATCCTGATCTCCGCCGCGGCACTCCTGAAGCGCAACCCGGCGCCGACCGAAACCGAGGTGCGCGCCGCGCTCGACCGCAACCTGTGCCGGTGCGGGTCGCACAACCGCATCGTGCGCGCCGTGCTGCGGGCGGCCAAGGAGGGGGCGAGGACATGACCGGCATCGGCTATCACATCGTCGACAAGCCCAGCGAGGGATTGCCCGGCAGCCTGCAGACCAACCCGCGGCTGTCGCGATGGGTGCGCTTTCGTCCCGACGGCACCGTCGAGCTCTCCCCGGGCAAGGTCGAGATCGGGCAGGGCATACTCACGGCGCTGGCGCAGATCGCGGCCGATGAGCTCGACGTCGATCTGGCGCGCGTGCGCATGGTGGCGGCGAGCACGGCGATGAGCCCCAACGAGGGCGTGACGTCGGGCAGCCTGTCGGTCGAGCAGTCGGGCTCGGCGCTGCGCTACGCCTGTGCGCAGGCGAGGGCGATCTATCTCGGCGCCGCCGCGCAGCGGCTGGGCGTGCCGGCCGAGAGCCTGGAGGTGCAGGACGGCACCATCGCGGGGCCGGGCAATCTGCGCACCAGCTATTGGGAGCTCGCGGACGAGGCCTTGCTCGCGCGCGATGCCACGCCGGGCGCCACACCCAAGGCCGCATCGGCACGCCGGCTCGCGGGCACGGCGGCCGGCCGTCTCGACATTCCGGAGAAGGTGTTCGGCAAGCCCCGGTTCATTCATGACGTGGCGCTAACGGGCATGCTGCAGGGGCGCGTCCTGAGGCCGCCGTCGCCCACTGCCAGGCTTGCTGCCCTGGATGAGACGGCGGCGCGGGCCGTTCCCGGCGTCGTCGCCGTCATGCACGACGGCAGTTTCGTCGG
>DATEVP010000128.1:0-6377 GCA_035258465.1 Hyphomicrobiaceae bacterium | reverse complement strand
TCCGTGGCCGCTCTCTCCGACGCCGACCTTGCCGCCTTCAAGGACCTGGAGTTTTCGCTCGACTATCCCGCCGAGGCCGAGCAGGACCACCAGCGCGGTCCCGGCAATTGGCAGCTGCTGCATGAGCAGGCTGCACGCTGCAGGCGCCTCGGCGTGCCCGTCACCTTCATTGCGGTCATGATGCAGTCGAACTTCGACCGGCTCGCCGACATCGCCGCAATCGCGAAAGCCTACGAGGCGCCGTTGAGAATCAACGTCTATCAGTCGGTGCGAACCGACAAGTTCGCTCTGACCTACGAGCAGTATTGGTCCGGATTCGAGCGGCTGTTCGAGTGCACCGATGTCATCGCCATCGGCGAGCCTCTCGTGCGCGCCATGGCCGGTCTTCCGCCGCGCCGCGGCGGTTGCGGCGTGGCGACGGTGAGGGTCACGCCGCGCGCCACCGTGCAGCCGTGCGTGTACTGGCCCGGTGGCGGCGCGCCGCTCGACATCCTGCTCGAGACGGGCCCCGATGTGGTGGCGACAAAGTCGTTCGTCGATGCCCGCTCCGTGCCACAAGCGTGTTCGGGCTGTACCCACCTGGCCGCCTGCGGCGGCGGGTGCGCCGGCCGCCGCCGCCTGATGGACGCGCTCGGCGAGCCCGATCCCTATTGCCCGATCGTGCGCGGAGAGCGACGCCGGCTCACCATTCGCCAGGCCGCGGCGCGCGAGATGCCCAAGCTCGAGAGCGCCTGCACGACCATCGTCGTTGCGCGCGATTGACGCGGTCGCGCTCACCGCGCCGGATCGAAGTGGATCGCCAGAATGCGCGCGGGCTTCGTACTGACGTTCTTGACGTTGTGGGTTTTGCGCGCGGGACGCCAGAATGCCTGACCCGCGCTGAGAATATTGTGGCCGCTGGGCGTCTCCTCGACCAGCTCGCCCTCGATCACCGCCAGGACAACGGGACCGGGATGCTCGTGCACACCGGTCTCGGCGCCCGGGTCCCACCGGTCATCGCGAACCTCGAGATTGGCCGGCAGCGGAATATCGGCGACGCGATGCTGCAACACGACTTGGACGCGCATCTGCGGCGCCGCCTGCGAGAGGGCGAAACCCACTGGAATGCCTGCCGCGCCGCCCAAGAGAAGAAATAGGGCCGCAAAGGAAGTGTGCCGCACGGTGGATGCTCCTCATTGGACCAGTGTTCTAGTCCGCGACCTCGCCGCGGGCGGGATAGTCCCTGGCCACGGCCCTTTCGATTCCGCGCAGCATGTCGTCGAAGCATGGCCGCCCGAACGGCATAGACTGCACCGATGCGTAATAGAGCGTGCGGTCCGGTCGGACCAGAAACAGGGCGGGCTCGACGAACATCGGCGGCTCCTCGATGCCCAGCGACGAGAGCCCGCATCCGCGCGAAACGTAGAGCCCCCATTCCCGAGCCTGCCGCAACGACAAGCCGTAAGCAACGCAGAGATCCTCGAGCGCCCACCTTGCCTCGGCCGAGCACGCACGCTCGGCGTCGTCCGTCGAAATGGCGATCGGGGTGACACCCCGCTTGCTGAATGCGGCGTGCATCGACTGCAGGTGGCCGAGATAGTCCCTGCAAGCCGAGCAATGCACGCCGCGATAGAATGCCAGCATCGTGAAATGCTCGGGCTTCTGGTCTGACAGACGCCAGCTGCCGCCACCGGCGAGCGGCAGCGATAGATCCGGCGCACGCTGCCGGGGTAAGAGATGTCCTGTCGGACCCATTGCTGATGCGCTTTGCACGCGCCAGCGCAATGCTGTCGCCCAGCGTAAAGGTGGCCCACGCAAACGATCACCCGCAAATCAGAGCTTCGTGAGGAGGCGCCCGTCGCCGGTGCGCGCTTCCACGCCTCGGCGGCGAGCAGGTCGTCAGCGAACGCCGGGGGCGTGGCGCCAGCCCAACACGAACTCGCCAAGCGACCCGCCCAGCGCCGAGAGAGCCGCTGCGGCTCCCAGATGCCAGACCAAGACCATGATGCTGGCATCGCGGACGTGGGCGAGCTGCAGGCCGAAATTGGCGACCGACGCCACGGCAAGAGCTGCCAAGGCCAGCGTCATGCGGGGACGCAGCGGCGCTCCCTTGCGCAACATGAGCACAAGAACGATGGCCGGGACGATGCCTATGACTGTCCTGGTGGCAGGCAGTCCCAGTCGGGGCGTATCGTCAGCCCATCAGCGCCGAACCGCAGCCAGTCCTGCACGCATCCATGGCCCACGCTCGCCAGCCACAATCCGAGGGGGGCAAGAGGCAGAAGCAGCACCCTTCAGTCGAATCCCGGAATGACGCTGCAGAAGGCGGCGATCGCCGCAGTCAACGCCGTGGCGAGTGTGGCGCCGCATACGCACGCCTGTCGCCCGCCTGAGTGGCGCGCATCAGGGCGGCAAGGTGCGGTTCTTGCCCGATATTTCGACCCATGAGCGCGTCTGCCGATGACCTCGAGCCGGATTGCCCTGCGCCATCATGTAGCCTTCCTGCCCCTCACGGCGAAATCAAGCTCGGGTGAGATCGGTCGGGTGAGATCGGGTCGAGTGAGGCCATCGCGCGGGGCTGCAGGTTTGGACGGGTGCATCGGCCTCGGGTCACGGGAGATCACGAACGATTTCATGCGGGCAGCCGAGCACACGCTATCGAGCGGTGCGCCAATGCGAGGGCGCGACAGCCGCATGCTTGGATGACCTTCTTCTTCTGCATCAGTTGCCAACAGCGCTCGTAAATGCCTCGCGCGTGCAATGATCGGGCAGGTTACCCTGAAGGCGTGACGCATTCGCAGTGGCTTGCTGGCCCGAGCGATCTTGCATGAGAACCAAAATCATTCTCCCAATCGTCGCTGCAACCGCCCTAACGCTGGCTCAGTCGGGCTTGGCCGAAACACTCGACTTCGGCGCCGATTTGCCGCGAGCCGGCTGGACCATTGTCAGCTTTCCGGGAATTCCGCCCGCCTCCTTCAAGGCGAGCAAGGCGTCCACGCTCGAGATCTCGACAGACGCGTCAGCAGGATTGCTATGGCGGCCGTTCAAGCAGCACGTTTCCAAGCCCTACAGGGCACAGTGGAGCTGGCGTGCAGACGAGGGCGTGGCGGCAACCGATCTCACCAAGCGTGGCGCGGACGACCGCGTGCTCGGCGTCTACTTCGTATTTGGTGAGGCTGCAGACGCCGCCAAGGGGCCGCTGAGCCTTCTCAGCTCTTCGTCCGTCACTGCTCTGGTCTATGTCTTCGGCGGCGACAAGCCCCGCGGCTCCGTGCTGTCCAGTCCACATATGGGCTCGCGCGGGAGATTCATGGTGCTCCGTCCCGCCGAGGCTCGCAAAGGAATCTGGTTCGATGAAAATGTCGACCTACCCGAGGATTATGTGCGCGCCTTCGCCAGGATGCCTCCCTTGCTGCTGGCGGTCGCGATCTCGAGCGATTCCGACGATACGGGCGCACGCAATCGCGCCAAATTGCGCGACTTGACGATTGGCAAATGATTACGGGCGGCGGGCGCGCTCGCACCGCAGCCTCGTTGGTGCTTCAGGACGCCGCAGACCGCCGCCGGATCGCTTTGATCAGAATCAAGAGCTCCCCCTCTCGGTTGGAAGAGCATGTCTGAAGCAGGCAGGTGGCGAGAGGAGAGGCAAAATGACCGATTTTTGCCTGAGCCGGCCAATGCTCGACCGGGTTTTTCGTCAAGCGGAGCTCATGGATCGCGTGATCGAGCGCGTCGGCGTCAACCCCGCCGTAGCGGCACGTGTGGACAGGGGTGCGGCCTTCTACGAAGCGCGCACGAAATGCATCTCCTGCCGCCTCGAGCAGGAATGCCGCAAATGGCTCGCGCGCCCAATGCAGCGCCCCGGTCCAGCAGATTTCTGTCCGAACGCCGAATTCCTAAGGTACTGCGGAAAGAAGAAGGGCTGAGCGGGCCCGCGCCGTCCAGGTTCCCTTTCGGCATCTTGGGCGGCCTCCCCGCGTGCCTCTATGTCTTCGGATCGTCGATCAGTGGGTCTGGCTTGGCGAATTCAGTGAGCGCGGCGATATCGCCAATCTTGATGATCGGGCCCCGCACCTCGACACCGACACCAGCCAATTCCCCTAAGCTTCGTGAGAGGTTCTCCGGGCGCATGCCAAGCAGATGGGCGAGCGCCCTCTTCTCGACTGGGAGCGTGAACGATCCGGGCCGCCCACATTCCTCATTGTGCGCCAAGATCCAATTGGCGAGGCGCTCGAGGCTTGTTCGCAGACGCTGGTTCTTCAGGTCCTTGACAATCCCGCGATAGCGGAACGCGAGCTCTGCAACGACAGCGCGCGCGAAGGCCGGGTCCCTCGCGAACACGTTCCGAACGGCTTCGGCTGGGATGAGCACGACGACGGAGGGCTCCGCTGTCCGGGCAGACTTCAGGCAAAGCTGATCCAGGACCACCGCTGCCAAGATGAAGGCCCCGGGCGGCTTCAAGAAGGACAGCGTGGTCCCGCGTCCGCGGCTCTCTGAGAAAAACTCGATCGAGCCCTGCACCAGCACGTGGAGAAAATCCAGCCTCTCGCCTTCGTGCGCGAGCACAACCCTGCGCGGGAACCGCTGCAGGTAGCCCGCCCCGATCAGGGTCTCGAAATGCGCTTGCTGCATGCCGCTGAAAAGCGGCAGTGCGCGCACGATCTCTGCATCGGCGTCTCTCATGCAGGCACTTCTTACGCGAGGTGGCGGGTGGTTGACAAACGTCAATTCAAAAGATGACGACAAGCAATTGTTCGCACAGCTTATTGCAAGCAAGACTCTGGGGAAATGTACATTCCACATCTCATCAGCTTAGCGGCGGACATGCCAAGTTGATGCAGGTCAATGAATCCGAAGTGCCGATTGGATCACTTCGCGCCGCCGGGCACTTCATCGGCGAACCGAGATGGGAAGCAATCCATGAACGACCTGACGGCAGTCCGCAAAGGCGACCAGGCCCGTGCACTGTGGTTATCCACGATCGCCTTCACAGTCTGCTTTGCGGTGTGGACGATCTTTTCCATCATCGGTGTCCAGATCAAGAAGGACCTGGGGCTCAACGACACCCAGTTCGGACTGCTGGTCGGCACGCCGATCCTCACCGGCTCGCTGATCCGCCTGACGCTCGGCATCTGGACCGACCAGTACGGCGGGCGCATCGTCTACACGGCCGTGATGCTGTCGGCGGCGGTGGCAACCTGGCTGCTGACCTTCGCCTACGACTATCCGACGTTCCTGCTGGCCGCGCTCGGCGTCGGCATCGCCGGCGGCTCGTTCGCGGTCGGCATCGCCTACGTTTCCAAGTGGTACCCGACTGAGCAACAGGGCACTGCACTCGGCATCTTCGGTGCCGGCAATGTCGGCGCCGCCGTCACCAAGTTCATCGCTCCCTTCATCATGGTGGCCTATGGCTGGCAGACCGTCGCCAACGTCTGGGCGGCAGCCATCGCGGTAATGGGGATCGTCTTCTGGCTCGCCACCAGGGATGATCCCCAGCTCGAAGCCCGCCGGCGCAGCGGCGCCAAGCCGGATTCGCTCGCGAGCATGCTCGAGCCGCTGAAGAACATCCAGGTCTGGCGCTTCTCGCTCTACTACTTCTTCGTGTTCGGCGCGTTCGTGGCGCTGGCACTTTGGCTGCCGCGCTACCTGATCGGCGTCTATGGCCTCGACATCACCACGGCCGGCATGATCGGCGCCTTCTACTCGGTGCCGGCGAGTCTGTTCCGCGTCTACGGCGGCGTGCTCTCCGACAGGTACGGCGCTCGCCGCGTGATGTACTGGACGTTCGGCGTCTCGGTCGCCGCCTGCTTCATCTTATCCTACCCCCCGACCGAATACGTCGTGCAAGGCATTCGAGGGCCGATGAGCTTCCGGCTCGAGACCGGGCTCTTTGCCTTCACCGTGATCGTGTTCGTGCTCGGCTTCTTCATGAGTCTGGGCAAGGCCGCGGTCTACAAGCACATCCCGGTCTACTACCAGCGGCATGTGGGCTCGGTCGGCGGCGTCGTCGGCCTGGTGGGCGGCCTCGGCGGCTTCGTGCTTCCGATCCTGTTCGGCGCGCTCAATGATCTGACCGGCGTCTGGCAGAGCTGCTTCATGGCGCTCTTCGCCATCTCCGCGCTGGCGCTGGTTTGGATGCACGTCTCGATCCGGGCAATGGAGAAGGGCGTGTACGGGGAAGAACTCAAGAAGCTCCCCGAGCTGCCCGAGATGCAGGAGATCCACGGACCGAAACAGATCGGCGCACTCGGGCCGCATCTGATCGAGGACTGGCGGCCGGAGGAGAAGGAGTTCTGGGACACGAAGGGCCGCGCGATCGCCCGGCGCAACCTGTTGATCTCGATCCCGTCCCTGCTGCTCTCGTTCGCCGTGTGGATGGTGTGGTCCGTGGTGGTGGC
>DATEVP010000127.1:0-3671 GCA_035258465.1 Hyphomicrobiaceae bacterium | reverse complement strand
CCCCTCCCCGCTCGCCCTCGGGCTCTCCACATGCTCGTGATGCCCACGTCTGGCCCGAGGGCAAGGGGGAGGGGAATTCGGTCGCGTGCGCTACGAGGTGGCCTCGAGCAGGCCGGTCGCGGCGAGGCCGTCGATGGCGCTTGCGACGTGCTCGCGCACGGCGGTGCCCAAGGCGGCGGGGTCTTGGATGTCCTGCCCCGTCTTGTTGTCTTTCATGAAGATCCGCCGCTCGCGCACCGCCGCGTGCAGCCGCTCGGCCAGCATCTCGCGATCGTGGCTGCCGTCGAGATAGGGCAATAGCGCCAGCTTGACGACGTCGAGGTTGACCGACTCGTGCCGCGGGTTGGTGGTCCAGGTGAGGTTGGCCGCGGCGTCGGCGCGGGCGAGCGACCAGGCGACGGGTTTGGCGGCGCTCGATCGGCCGACGCGGACCGGCACGGTCGACACGCTCACGAGGCCGGACAGGATCATGTTGAAGAGCGCGTCCAGGATGGACGCTTCGGCGTCTCTTGCCCCTCCAGGCAGATCGAGCGAAGCGACCTCGGCTGCCAGCTCGGCGAGGGTCCGCGTCTCGGGATACGCGGCCGAGAGCTTGTCGAGCGCGCTCGATGCTGCCTGGCTGCCGACCGTGATCGTGCCGCCTCCTGGTCCGCGGTACACATGGCGCTGCATGCCGCTGTTGTCGCGGTCGTAGCTGAGCTGGCCGGAAATGTGCAGCGGGATCGCGCGATCCGGCGTCAATGTCCGCTTGATGCTGCCCGCCCGCTGCGATTTGACGAGCAGGGTCTGGCGGAACGGCCGGCCGACGAAGAAATCGATGTACTGCTCGAGCGGGATCAGCTTGTTGGCCGACATGGTGCGGATCAGGGCGCCGACCTCGGGGCCGCGGTTCTCGGCGATGCAATCCTGGATGGCGGCCTCGCACAGGTAGGTGAGGCCGTGCGCTTCCGCGGCGGCGATGAAATCGCGGAAGTAGCAGGGCGCATTGTCGGGAACCAGGAATTCACCCTGAATATAGTAGTCGTCTGACCTCGCGAGTCTCGCCGCTTCCTCGCGCAGCATTGCCCCGTAGGGGCTGCCCTCGGGGGAGAACCTGGCAATCTGCTCCACCGCCCAGCGCGCCTTGGCGATGCGTTCGCGCGGCGGACCGCTCTCGCCCGCGTGATAGAGCATGATGTCGCGCACGATGCTGCGCATCTGCCAGCCGGGAAAGACGTTGTAGCTGACGTAGGCAATGCCGCTGCGCGTCAGGTTCTCCGATGAGATGCGCAAAATAGCGTCCCTGGCCGCCGGCGGCACCCAGCTGTAGACGCCGTGACAGATGATGTAGTCGAAGCTCTCATCGAGCTCGAGCGCGGTCAGATCGCCCTGGCGGATCTCGATGTTGTCGAGGCCCAGGGCGGCGATGCGCTGCTGGCCCTCTTCGACGTGCCGGACGGAGAGGTCGATGCCGACGAACCTGGCCGACGGGAAGCGCACCGCATGCGGGATGAGGTTGCCGCCGGCCGCGCAGCCGAGCTCCAGCACGCGCGCCGTGGCAACCGCCGGCGAGGAGAGCCCGAACAGGGTGCCGAGCGCCGCGAGCCGGGCCGGCTGCGACTGCGGAAAAGCGACCGAGGTATAGGGGACGACATTGTAGTCGCCGCCCGGCTGGGCCGCGGCACTCGAGGCGGGCGCACCCGACGATTGCATGAGGTTTGCTCTCAACGGCTTTGGCGCATGGACCTGCGGCCCGCCGCAGCGGAAGCAGACTACCAGCTCGGAAGGGAATGCCTAGAACCCGGAGCGATGAAAGCGCGCACGATGGGGCGCGGAGCGACCGTCATTCCAGCGGAGCCGAGGGGAATCCGGAGGCGAACGCCTGCTTGGAGACCTGGATCGGATCCCCGCTTCGGCTGGCCCCCTGCGCGGGAGCGACGCAGCTAATGTTGCAGAATTACCGCAGGTTGATAACCTGTTGACGGATTTGGATAGATTGGCGCTCGCGTGCGGCCCTGCCCAGGATATCGGCATAGCTGCGCGCTAGCCCGGTTGGCTCTGTATGGCTGTCCCCTGCAGCATGACGCACCCCATTTTCGGTCGCCCAGGGGCGTCAACGAATCGCGGCAGAAAAAAGTTAAAGAGCCAACCAGGCATGTTCAAAAAGCGATCGTCCGCCCCCTATTGATGGCCAGATGTTGCATATTTACCACCTTAACCATGAGTCGCTAATGGTATGAGTGGCGGAGCAACCAATAGAGTTTGACGGGTGTACTGCGCCCGACAGACCGTATGCAGGAAATCGCCTTGCAGAAGCCGGAAATCGCCTCGCAGAAGCAGGAAATCGCCTCGCAGAAAATGTGAGTTTTTGGCCTGCCGGTAGGGTGTTGCGTTGGGGGAGTTGCGTAGATGAGAGTAGCGCCAGTCGACAGGAAGCGCATCCAGCTTCTCGGTTGTGTCAGCGTGGCGGCCCTTGGCATGGCGATGATGCCGAGCACGGCGTCCGCTCAGGGTGCGGTTTGCGGCACGTCCTTCGGTCCGTTTGTTCTTGGGATCGCGGCCGGCACGGCGACGTCTCACGACAGGACGGCGTGCGGCAACGGCGCGATCGCGGGTGCCAATGGGGCCACCGCGGTTGGCCACGATGCGGAGGCGTGGGGCAGCAGCAGCACCGCGGTGGGTGACAACAGTTTAGCGACCAAAAACTTCAGCACCGCGTTGGGCGTAAACAGTAACGCGTTGGGCGAATCGAGCACCGCGGTAGGCAGAAACAGTACCGCGTCGGGCGACTTCAGCACCGCGGTGGGCAACTTCAACACGGCCACAGGTTTCGACGCGACAGCGATCGGTGGCTTCGGTAACCAAGCACTCGGCGACGACAGCACGGCCATCGGCAATCAGAACATAGCCAGCAAGGCCAGAGCCACGGCCATTGGCAACCAGAACACAGCCGGCGCGGAAAGCAGCGTCGCGATTGGCGACAACGCCAAGGCCAACGTGAACAACGGTTCGGGCGCGATCGCGATTGGCGCACTTACCACCGCCGACAACAAGAATGCGATCGCCATGGGCACGAACGCAACGGCCACCGGCGTAAGCGGCATCGCCGTGGGCGACGGTGCGGCGGCGGGTCCGGGTGCCAATGCCATTGCCATCGGCACCGGTGCTGTGGCGGAAGGCTCGGTGGCCATAGGTGCCGGTGCCAAGGCCAAGGACGCCGGCACGGCAGTGGGCGACGGAGCTCTGGCGAACGTGGGCAAAAGCGCTAGCGCGGTGGGCCAAAACGCGCAGGCGACGGGGGAATTCTCCAACGCATTTGGTGGGGGCGTTGGTTCGGCTGCCAAGGCGGTGGGCAACTTCTCGACCGCGATCGGCAACGCGGCGACCTCGAATGCGCTGGGCTCGGTGGCGGTCGGCAACGGCCTGCCCACGACGGCCGACGGGCAGGACAGCCTTGCCATGATGGGAGCCAACACCACGGCGGCCGGGCTGCAGTCTCTTGCCCTCGGCAAGGGGGCCTCCACCAGCGCCGCCGACACGGTGGCGATCGGCACCGGCGCCACGGCTAGCAACACGAGCAGCGCGGCGTTTGGCAAAGGCGCCGTTGCGAGCGGCGCGCAATCGACGGCGCTCGGCACCACGGCCGCTGCGACCGGCAAGTTCGCCAACGCGATCGGTGGCGGCATCGGCTC
>DATEVP010000126.1:0-3047 GCA_035258465.1 Hyphomicrobiaceae bacterium | reverse complement strand
GGCGCCACGCGCGTGAGCCGGCCAGCCTCGATCTCGACGACCAGCACCGAGCCGTCAGGCATCGCCACCGGCCCCTCCGGAAAGCGCAGACCGCTCGTGATCTCTTTGAGGTTTGGACCGGGCATGTTCCGTTTCACCCTTTCTTATCAAATGCCTCAGGCATGAGCGGCTTTCGCACGCCAGCCCTCAAAATGCCAGCGTTCAGGCGTCCGGAGCGCTCGCGTTAGCCGCACGTCGGCATTGCTTGGGCGCCCGCCCACGCTAATGTAGGCTCCTGCGATTGGGCGTTTCCCATGCCCATCAATGCTTAGGAGCCTAGCTTGTCTCACCTGCTGCGGTTCTCGCTGTCGCTCGGCAACGTGTTCTTCTCGCTGATCCTCGGAGCGGTCGCGCTTGGCTTCTTCTGGTTCTACTTCGAGGACGCGACGCTGCAGCTGTTCAAGTGGGCCAGTCCGCTGCGGGAACGGATCATTTCGGGCTATTGGCCGGCGCGCTACGAGGTGATCATCCGCGCCCTCGTCGACGAGCGCCAGATCGTCTACATGGGCTTCGTGCTGGCCTCGCGCATCGTATTCGGGCTCGTCGTGATGATTCTCTTCTGGTTGTTCGGCCGCCGCGCCGAGCCGGAATATCCGATCTAGGCCTGTCACCGGTCCAGCGTAGTTAACCCGATCTTAATGGTCGCGTCCCTAGCCTGCGTCCGATGCGCCGGCGATGCCGCCCGTGCGCGTGATGCGTTGGGGGCACGGCGTCGGCGATGGGCCTTTTCCATCCGACCAGGACCAGCCGGGAGGCGGAACAGCCGCCGCCCAGGCGCAGCCTGCTTAAGCGGCTGCCGTGGGAGCTGCGGCTGCTCGTCCTCGCCGCGGTCTATCTGGGGCTGCCGGCGATCGCGGCCCTCGTGGCCGCCGTGGCCTACTACACGGTGGTCCTGCCCGATCCCCTGGCCATGCGCCACAGGGAGCGCACGCCCATCGCCCGCATCCTGGCGCGCGACGGCGCCCCCCTGAGCGAGCGCGGCAGTGCCGACCCTTACGTGCCGATCGACCTGCTGCCGCGCCATCTGGTCGATGCGGTTCTCGCCGTCGAGGACCGGCGCTTCTTCGAGCATCGGGGTTTCGACCCAGCCGGCCTCGCGCGCGCCGTGCTTGCCAATCTGCGCGCGGGGCACTTCACGCAGGGCGGGTCTACGCTGACCCAGCAGCTGGCCAAGAACCTGTTCCTCACCTCGGAGCGCACGATTGGCCGCAAGGTCGAGGAGCTGACATTGGCGTTGTGGCTGGAGTTGCGCCTCTCCAAGCGCGACATCCTCGAGCTCTACCTCAACCGGGTTTATTTCGGGGGCGGCGCTTACGGCGTGGAGGCGGCCGCGCAGCGCTTCTTCGGCAAGTCGGCGCAGAACGTCGACATCGCCGAGGCTGCCATGCTGGCCGGCTTGCTCAAGGCACCGTCGAGGTTTTCTCCGGCCTCGAACCCGGCGATTGCCAAGGTGCGGTCCCGCAATGTGCTGGGCAAGATGGTGGAAGCGGGCTTCCTGTCGCAGGAAGAAGCGGATGCGGCCTCGCACACGACCGTCCGCCTCGCCGATCCGGGCCCGCATCGCGGAGCCTCGGGCGCCGACTATGTCGTGGACGCCGTGCTCGAGCTTCTGCCCACCCTCGTTGGTCCGTCCGCGGGCGAGCTCATCGTCGAGACCACCATCGACGGGAGCTTGCAGCGCCGCGCGCAGGCGATGGTCGGGGAGGTCATGGCGAGCGAGGGGCGCAACGTCGACGCCGGTCAGGCCGGCCTCGTCGTCCTGGACATGGACGGCGGCATGCGCGCGGTGGTGGGCGGACGCTCTTACGCGGAGAGCCAGTTCAACCGCGCGCTGAAAGCCAAGCGCCAGCCGGGGTCCGCGTTCAAGACGTTCGTCTACCTCGCCGCGCTCGAAAGCGGCCTGACCCCGGACAGCACCGTCCTCGATCTGCCGATCCTGGGCTCGGGGTGGAGCCCGCGCAACGAGGGGGCAGGCTACCGTGGCGAAGTGACCCTGCGCCAGGCGCTGAGCCAATCCATGAACGCGGCCGCCGCGCGCCTACATATGAGTGTTGGCCCGCGCAGGACCGCAAGCGTCGCGCGCCGTCTCGGCATCCGTTCGCCCCTGCGCGAGGAAGCCTCGCTGGCGCTCGGCACGTCGGAGGTGACGCTGCTCGAGCTTACGGGCGCCTACGGTGTGCTCGCCAACGCTGGCAGGGCGCTGGAGCCGCACCTGATCGAGCGGGTGCGCACCGCCTCCGGCCGAGTGCTCTACCAGCGCCCGAAAGGGCGGCCCGACGTGCTGGTGGCGCCGGAGCACGTGGGCGCGCTCAACGACATGCTCGGTGCCGTGCTGGTCTCGGGCACCGGACGCCGCGCGGCCCTCGGCGACCGTCCGGCGGCCGGCAAGACCGGCACGTCGCAGGACTTCCGCGATGCCTGGTTCGTCGGCTACACGGCACACTTCACGGCGGGCGTCTGGGTCGGCAACGACGATCAGCGCGCCATGAACAAGGTCATGGGTGGCAGCCTGCCGGCGAGGCTCTGGCGCGATGTCATGATGCTGGCACACGAGGGGCATGTGCCTGCGCCGCTTTCGCGCCCGGCACCGGCATCACCCACGGTGCTGGTGTCGCGTGGCGGGCGGGCGGCGCATGAACGGCTGCTCATGCCGAGAGAGCGGATCGGGCCGGAGTTCGTCGAGCGTGCCATCACGGCAGAACGAGGACGGCCGCCATGAAACCACTTCATCACCCAAGGTGGGCCCACGGCGTGCCGCAACGTCATCCCCGTGCGCATGCATCCACGGTCGGACAACGGATATGGTCCGATGCCTTGCGGACCCGCACCGACCGAGCAGAGCTTCCCAGCCGCAATAGATCTTTAAGGAAGGCCACCCACAGTCGTTCGACAAACTCATCATTGGCGCGCTCGGCGTTATGGACCGAAGCCAGGCGGGTGACGTGGCCATCCCGAATATGACCGGCGACGAGGCGCGGACCGCGCTGAGGGAGCTCAAGCAGGCCGTC
>DATEVP010000125.1:0-14631 GCA_035258465.1 Hyphomicrobiaceae bacterium | reverse complement strand
GGCGGGACGCGCGTTTGGATTCACGAACCCGCCGGACGTGGGGATGCTCTCCTTGCGGGAGGCAGGTGGGCTGACCGTCTCAGGGACTGCGGCCGGCCTTGGCGCAGATGCCGAGGCTTGCGGCGCCACCGAACGGGCATGGGGGTGGAAGAACCCGCCGCTGGCCATGTTATCGCTCATTCCTGCCATGGGTTGCTCCTTGTCCTGGCCGATTGTGCTGCGCGCGGGCGAAACAGTACGCGCAAGCGGGTTAACAAAACCTCCAGGACTGTGCTGAACCGGTTCACGATCGATCGCAATCAGGCGCTTGTCTGGAAGGCCAAGATAAGCCCGCTGGATTGCCGCGTCCTCCTTCAATTCCGATGCCGATCCCGATCGCACGATGCGTCCATTCTCCAGGACGTGGACGCGATGCGCCAAGCGCAGGCTCTGGTGCACGTTCTGCTCCACCAGCACCACCGATTGCCCCGCTTGCGTGATGGCACGCAGCGTCGCGAAGAGGTGCTTGACCAGCTGCGGCCCCAGTCCCAGCGACGGCTCGTCGAGCAGTAGGACCTTCGGCTGCGACATGAGGGCGCGGGCGATGGCCAGCATCTGCTGCTCGCCTCCGCTCATGGTGCGTGCCAGCTGGTTGCGCCGCAGCGCCAGGCGCGGGAACAGCGCGAGCTGCTTCTCCAGCTGCCGCGCCTCGCCGGCCCGCGCATGCGGCGTGTAGGCCCCCATGCGCAGGTTTTCGATCACGCTCATGTCGCCGAACAGCCGGCGGCCCTCGGGCACCAGGGCAATGCCCGCGATAACCATCCGGTGCGGCGGGTCGTTCTCGATCGATCGGCCCTCGAACAGGATCCGTCCGCCGGGCCGCGGCCGCACCAGCCCGGCGATGGCCTTGAGCAGCGTCGTCTTGCCGGCACCGTTGGCGCCGAGAATGACCGTGGTCCGCCCCATCTCGATATCGAGCGAAACGTCGTGCAGCGCCTCGTGCTTGCCGTAGGCGACGGAGATATGCTCAAGCCGCAGCATCGTCGGTTCCGAGGTAGGCGCGCATCACCTGCCGGTCGGAAAGCACGCCGTCCGGCCGGCCTTCCGCAATCCGCTCTCCGGCATTCATCACCACGACCCAGTCGCACAGCGCCCGAATGGCTTCCATGACGTGCTCGATCATGACGATGGTGACGCCATCGCTGCGAATGAGCCGGATCAGGTCTATGCCGGCCTGCAGCTCGGTGGGATTGAGGCCCGCGAGCCATTCGTCGAGCAGGAGCAGCTGCGGACGGCAGGCGAGCGCGCGGGCAAGCTCGAGACGCTTCTGGTCGATGTAGGTGAGCTGGGCGCCGAGCTGGCTCGCGCGCCCGGCGAGACCAACGCGCTCGAGCAGCGCCTCGGCCTCGCCCGCGGCCTGCGCGGGCTCCGCAGGCGTGCTGCCGAACATACGCCCCAGCATGACGTTCTCCCGCACCGTCATGTACGGGAGCACCCGCACCAGCTGGAACGTACGGGCGATGCGGAAGCGGCAGATGCGGAACGCCGGCCAGCCGGAAATATCCTCGCCCCTGAACAGGATCGCGCCACGGTCGGGGCGGAATTCGCCGGTGACGAGGTTGAGCACGGTGGTCTTGCCCGAGCCGTTCGGGCCGATCAGGCCCGTGATGCCACGCTGGTGAATGTCGAATGAGAGATCGCGCACGGCAACGAGCCCGCCGAAGGCCTTGTGCAGGCCGCGCACGCTGAGCAGGATCTCGCCGCAGCCCGCCATCGCCGCACTCATGTCCACCACCGCGCATTGAGCCTTGCAAGTCCGGCCTTGAACCGGCCGGTCACGGGCGAAGCCGCCGCCGGCGGCCACCTGCCGTAAGCCCGGGCAACCACCCAGGCATGATAGTAGCGCTCCACCAGGGGAGCGATGCCACCGGGCAGGAAGTAAACGATGACCACGAAGCACAGGCCGAGCGCGATGCCGAAATGATGCGGGAAGGTGCCAGCCAGATATTCCGACAGCAGCACCAGCGGCACGGCACCCAGAGCCGGCCCCCACGGTCGGGCGGGACCGCCGAGCAGCGCCGCGATCAGCACCTGGAAGGACCAGGTGTTGTTGAAGGCGATGCTCGCGTCGATGTAGGGATATCTGAGCGCGAGCACGGCGCCGACCAGCGCCATTACCGATGCAGAGATCGCGAAGCACAGGACCTTGACCCGTGTCGTGTCGATACCGGTGTGTCGGGCCACCATCTCATCCTCGCCGATGGCGCGCAGGGCAAAGCCAAGACGAACGTGACTGACGTACCAGCTGCCGACGATGGTGATCAGGGCGACCGCCAACAGCGTCTCGTAGATGCTCACGTTCGACACGTCGGTGAAGATGTAGCGCGTCACCGTCCGGTTAATCTTGATCTCCCACCAGTTGAGGACCTGGTGCACGAGCTCGGTGAGGCCGAAGGTAAAGACCACGAAATACACACCGCGCAGCCGGAGTGTCGAAAGCCCAACCACAAGGGCGACGAGGAATCCGACGACCGCAGCTCCGAGCAAAGCCAAAGGAACGGAGACATATACGTGCAGGATCGCCAAAGCGTAGATGCCGACGCCGAAGAAGGCGGCGGTGGCGAGCGAGATGTAGCGCGTGGTGCCGGAGAAAAATGCCCACGCGGTCGCCAGCGCGATGTTGGCATACAGAACGATGAAAAGCGAGATCACGTAGCCCGAAGCGAACGGCGGCAGCAAGGCGAGAACAACGGCTCCCATCGCCGTCGACGCGGCGATACGCCAGCTTCTCCGCAACAGCTCAAGCACGGGTGAACAAGCCTGTTGGGCGCACGAGCAGCACGAGCATGAACAGTGCGAAATTGATCGCGATGGTGAGCGCCGGATCGAGCAGGTACCCGCCGACCGATTCTACGACGCCGAGCACGAGGCCGGCCGCGAGCGTGCCGGTCACGCGGCCCACGCCGGCCATGATCACGACGATCAGCGCCTTCAAGGTGTATTCGACGCCGCTGCTGGCGCTGAAGGAGATGAACGTGCTGACCAGCATGCCCGAAGCCGCGGCCAATGCGCCGCCCGCCGCAAACGCAAGCGCGGAAAATTTGCGCACGTCGACCCCGACCAGGCTCGCCGCAACCGGATCGATGGTAATGGCGCGCAAGGCGCCGCCAAACCGGCTGTAGCGCAAGACCAGGAACAGAGCGAAAGCCAGTGCGCAGGCGCCGAGGAACGCGAGTAGCCTATTCAACGCCACCGTTGCGCCGATCAGGTGCACGGGCGAGGAGAGGAAGCTGTAGCCGCGCAGATCGCCGCTCCAATTCACGAGCGCCAGGCCCTGAAATACGAACAGAAGTCCGAAGGTGACGAGCACGACATCGGCATCGAGCGCATCCTGATCCGGCGCGCGGCGGATCAGCGGCAGCATCAGGTATTGATAGATCAGCCAGTTGATCGCGAACGAGATCGGCAAGCTGATGACGAGGCTCAGCAGCGGGTTGAGCTTCCACAGCATGATGGTGAAGAAGGCGGCGAAGGCGCCACCCAGGAAGAACTCTCCATAGGAGAGGTTCAGGATGCGGGCCACGCCGTATTGCAGATTGAGGCCGAGGGCGATCAGCCCGTACGTGCCGCCGAGGAGCAGGCCGCCGAGAAAAACTTCGAACAGGATCACGCCAGGCCCCCCGGCCCTAAACAAATGGGTCAGGCCGAGTTGCCCGGCCCAACCCACGAACTCTAGCGACCATCACCGGCCCGTCACGACCACGCTGGCTTCGGGAACAGAAGCGGCTTGGCGCCGGCCTTGTCGGCAGGGAAGAGGCAGACGAGTTCGCCGTTTTGCCACTGCCCGACCGCCCAGGGATTGGCGTTGAGCTGGTTGACGTATTTGATGTCGCCCCACACCGTCTTGAACGTGGAGTTCGCGATCACGTCGCGGATCTTCTTGCGATCGATCTCACCGACCGTTTCGATCGCCTCCTGCGTGACCTGGAGGGCGGAATACACGTTCACCGAGCCGGCTTCGTATGGCCGGTTGAACATGGCCTGGTGGGCTTTGGCGAACTCGTCCATCCCCGGCCCGCTCGAATCGGCAGGGCCATATACCAGAATGCCGTTGACCTTGTTGCCGAACTTACCCTTGTACGTTGGAAACACGCCGCCGATCGCCACGTACATGACCAGAGGGTTGAACCCCACGATCTGCATTTGCTCGGTCAACATGAACGTGTCGGGCGGATAGCTGAAGGCGAGGAAAGCGTCCGGATTGGTCGCCATGGCCTCGCGGATCAGCGGCTGCAAGTCCGAGGCGCCAAACGGGTAGCTCTTGGTGAATACAACCTCGATCCCGTCCGACTTCGCCGCAGCAAGAAATGCCTCATTGTTTTCTACGCCGTATTCCACAGTCGGATGGACAGTGGCGACGCGGCCCTTGATCTTGCCCTGCTTCTTCAGCTCGGCGAGCGCCTTGGACAGCGCACCACTCGACGCCTTCGGCTGCGCGATGTTCCAGAACGCGTACGGCCACCTCGGTCCCAGCTCATAGGTCTTGTTCGTGGTCGCCGTCGTCATGATCACCGGATACTCGGCCTTGTTGATGATCGGCGCCGACGCGAGATTCATGTGACTGGCGTACGGGCTCAGGACCATGTCCACCTTGTCCTGCTGGATCAGGCGCTCCGTGAGTTTGAGCAGTTCGTCCGGCTTGCCCTGGTCGTCGTAAGCGATGAGATCGATCGGAACTTTCTTATTGTACTTCTTCAGCGCGATGCCGCCGGCATCGTTCACGCGCTTTTGCCAGAGCTTGTATGCCGACACGGTCGTCGAGTCCGCGCCCGGCGCGAGCGGGCCGGACATGGTGATCGCGTACCCAAACCGTAGCTTGTCAGGGGCCGCCGCCTGAGCATAGACCCGCTGCGGCAGCGTTGTGGCACCGACGACCGCGGCACTGCCTTTCACGAATGTCCGTCTATCCATTGCATCCTCCCACTTTGATTGTCATCGACTGCGCAAACAAACTGGGAACCCCTATGTTCCCTTTGCGTATTCGGCGGCACCTTCGAAGAAGGGGTTGCTCAGCCCACCAGGAACCTCGCCACAGCGTCGACGGCCTCGCGCTTTTCGAGATGAACGAGGTGGCCCGCACCCTTGAATATCTTGATGTCGGCGTTTGGAATGAACTTGCGCCACGTCTCGGACTGTTGAACCGGGATGACCTTGTCCTCATCGCCCCAGACGATCAGCGTCGGCATCTTGATCCGATGCAGGTAGCGCATGAACTTGGGATCGCCGGGGTGCTCCCACAGCAACCGCGCCACAGTCGTCGCCTCGCGATACCGGTCCGCCATGAAGTCGATGTCCGGCTTCTCCGGCAGCCGCTTCTTGAGGACCTCGAAATCGGAGACCAGCAGTTCCGGCACCTGCTCGCCCGGCACGGCCAGGAGATCCAGCATCGGGTGCATGGCGTCGATCATCCCGGCCGGCGCGATCAGTGCGAGCTTCTTGACCCGGTGCCCATGCTCGCTCGCAAACTTGGCGGCGAGGTAGCCGCCGAGCGACAAGCCCACCAGGTTGAACCGATCGAGCCGGAGCGTATCGAACAGCTCCAGGTAGTGCATGACGTAGTCGTGCAAATCGGTGAAGGTGGGATCGTCGCCTGATTCTCCGAAGCCAGGGTGATACGGCGCAATCACCCGGTACCTCTCGGTCCATGGCTCGGCAAAATCGAAGCCGTCGATCGTGCCGGCGCCGTGGAAGAACACGACGGGCTCCCCCGAGCCTGCGCTGTGAACGACGGTCTTGACGCCGTCGACGGTATACGTCTCGCGCACGAACTTGCTCATTGCTCCCCCAGGCTCACTCGGCTGCGGCGCGAAGGGCGGGCTGCACGCGTGAGCGCAGTCGCGGCATTACCTCTTCGGCGAACAGGGTCAAGTTCTTCACGTGCTTCCAGTGCGGCATGTCGGCGACGTGCGTGACGCAGTTGATGTGGTTGGTCTTCATCCACTGCGACCACTCGCCGATCTGGTTGGCGACCTTGTCGGGTGTGCCGACGGCGATGAAGAACGATTTGCTGATGGCCTGGAAATCGAAGCCGCCGTGCATCTTGTCGGCCATTGCCGCCCGCATCTTCAGCTGGTCGACGGAGAGGTAGCCGGGAGGCGCCAGGTACTGGGGCGTCGTGCGCGCGTAGTCCTCGAAAAAGCGCTGCAGGTGCACGATGTACTCCTGCTCCGCCCGCTCCTGCGTCTCGGCGACGTAGACGAAGGTCAGCAGCGGCAGCTGATCGGGCCGCAAGGTGTGGCCGTAGTGGGCGGCGCGCTGGCGCAGGGTCTCGTTGAGCTCGCGGGCGCGCTGTTGCGTGACGAACACCGAGGCATAGCCGAAGCCCAACTCGGCCGCGATCTCGATGGTCTCGGGGCTGCCGGTGCCGACCACGTAGCAGGGCGGGTGCGGCTTCTGGTAGGGCCGCGGCCAGGGGTTGAGGAACCTGTAGGTGTAGAAGCTGCCGTAGTGCGTGGTGGGGCCATCCTCGGTCCACGCCTGCAGCATGATTTTCAATGACTCTTTGAATTTCTCGCGTGCGGTCGCCGGATTGACCGGGTTCGACCAGTATTCCATGCCGGTGCCGAGCGGCAGCGCGATCTCGAGCCTGCCCTTCGACATGACATCGAGAATGGCATACTCCTCGGCCAGCCGGTTCGGCAGCATGAAGTTGGGCGGCGTGCCCCACACGCAGATGCGGGCGTTCTTGATCTGCGGCACGAGCGCGGCGGCGATCAGGTTGGGCGTCGCCATCATGCTGTAGACGGTATTGTGATGCTCGTTGACGACGATGGCGTCGAAGCCAAGCCGATCCGCCATCACCAATTCGCTCAGATAGCGGTTGTAAAGCTCATGCCCCTTTTCGGGGTCGAAGTACTTGTTGGGAAAGCTGACCCAGAGCGATTTGTAGTCCTTGTGGTTGTCCGGCAAGTAGATGTACGGCATGAAGTGCATCGAGTTGAACCGAAGCGCTCCACTCATCTTGTCCTCCCTGAAACGGTTCTTCGATGCTCACCGGCTGCGACTGCCGGCTGGCACCTCACCACGCCGTTGCCGGCATGCGCGAGCGCCAGGTGTCGAAGGTTTGGTGCCCAACCATTGTCCATACTTTGGTCGTAATCCTGCTAATCTGCAAACGGAATCTGGGAGATCGAAGGCCGACCGAGGCCGCCGCGGCACCGGGACCAAGACTGACAGACAGGCCGTAGAGGCTTCCCACTTCAGCCACGTCCGCCCACGGTTGGGACGCGTTTGGCAAGACCGGCCGCCGGGCCGGTGTCGCCGCGCTGAGGCTTCACTGCAGGTGTAAGAGCCATGCTCCGGAGGCATCTTCCCGGCCATGCTGGGCGGCCGGCTTGCGCGGGCTTCTTTGCGCGATGCGGGCCGCCTCCGCCACGACTTCGGCAAGACCCGCATCGTTACCCGGGGCCATGATGTGCACGCCCGCCACCCCGGGCACGCCGCTCACCTCCTCGACCAGCTCGAGGCAGATCCGGCGGCCTTCGCGCAGCGGATCGGCCGACGCCTCGAGCCGCTCGATGACGGCGTCGGGAATGATCGAGCCCGGCAGGTTGTCGCGGATCCATCGTGCCGCGCGCGCCGATCGAACGGGCGCGAGGCCGATCAGGAGAGACAAGCTTCCGAGCCCGTTGTCGGCCAGGCATTGCGTGTAGCGCCGCACGACCGCGCCATCCATGCAAAACTGGGTCTGCACGAACTGCGCCCCGGCCTCGACTTTGGCCTTGAGACGGGTCGGCTTCCATCCGGCCGGCGGATCGATGGGCGTGTCAGCCGCCCCGATCAGGAAGTTGGCCCTGCCTGCAACCTTCTGGTGGGACATCAGCTCCTGCCGGTCGCGGATGCCCCGGGCCACCTCCGTCAGGGCCAGCGTGTCGATGTCGAATACCGGCTTGGCGCCTTCCTGATCGTTGGCACGCGGGGGATCGCCCCTGAGCAGGAGCAGGTTCTCGACCCCCATCGCCGCCGCCCCCAGCAGATCGCTCTGCAAGGCGATGCGATTGCGATCGCGGCAGGTGAGCTGGAGAATGGGCTCAACTCCGTTCTGGAGGAGGAGCGCCGCCGCCGCCAGCGACCCCATGTGCGCACGCACCCCGGCGCCGTCGGTCACGTTGACGGCGTCCGCCACGCCCTTCAAGGGCTTGACCTTGGCGATGAGGTCCCTGCGGTCGCTCGACACCGGCGGTACGACCTCTGCGGTGATGGCGAACCTGCCCGATTGCAGGCAATGCCTGAGTCGATTGATGCGGGTAGCGGGCATTTTTCGGCGGCGCACACAGCAGGTTGGCCGATACTCAAGCAACAGTGTGCAATCCCGTCAATGCATCTCTCTTGGGCGGGACGAGCGCGGTTCATGGGCGCAATGGGCGAAAATCATCTACATTCGACCAGCATTTATGCCGCCTCGGAAAGGGAATTTCCCATGCCCCTGTTGGATGAGAAGGTCTGCGTCATCACCGGTGGAGCTGGCAGCATCGGGCTCGCCACCGCGCGCCTGTTCCTGCGCGAGGGAGCAAAGGTCGTGCTGGTCGACCAGCGCGAGGCAGAGCTTCACGCTGCGCTGCACGCGCTCGACAGTGCCAATGCCGATGCGGTCGCCGCCGACGTCGGCGATACGGCCGCGACGCGCGCCTATGTCGAGCACACAGTCCAGAAATTCGGGCCGATCGACGTGCTCTTCAGCAATGCCGGCAATCAGGGCCCGGTGGCGCCGGTCACGGAGTATCCCGAGGAGGCGTTCGATGCGCAGATCAGGGTACACGTGCGCGGCGCGTTCCTCGCCTGCAAGTACGGCCTGCCGCACATGCGGGACGGCGGCAGCCTGATCATCACCTCCAGCGTGGTGGGAGCCATGGGCGCGCCGGGCGTGGTCGCCTACGTCACGGCCAAGCACGCGCAAGTCGGGCTGATGCGTTCGGTCGCCAAGGAGGCAGCGCGGCGCCGTATCCGCGTCAACACCCTGCATCCGGGCCCCGTCGACAACGATTTCCAGGCGAAGATCGAAGAGAACATCGGCAAGATGGCCGGCGGCATCGATGCCACCAAGATGCTCAACGACGCGATCCTGCTCCATCGCCACGCGCAGCCTGAGGAGATCGCGCGTTCGGCGCTGTACCTTGCCTCCGATCTCTCCAGCTTCGTTACCTGCTCGGTCCTGATGGTGGACGGTGGCATGCGGGGCTAGCCGAGCCGGTGGGCAGTTTGGGGAGCCCCGAGCAGCTCGTGGAGTCGAGGCGGGACGTGTCCTTGGAAAATCGCGGCCGCGCGGAGGGCGCATCGACGGGCCACGCTCACCGCCCCGTGAAATTCGGCCGGCGCTTCTCCACGTAGTGCGCCACGCCCTCGCGGAAGTCCTCCGTGTCGCGGCAGATCTCCTGCTCGCGGTTGGCGATTGCCGTGGCCTCCGCCAGCGACTGGAACAGCGCCTCGTACACCTGGCGCTTGATGATGCCGGTCGAGCGCGGCGAGGAGAGGTTGGCGATGTCGGCGGCACGTGCCTGCACCGCCTCGGCAAAGCCCTCCGCCGGCAGCACGCGCACCAGCCCCATCCCGGCGGCCTCCTCGGCCGCGATCGTGCGCGCCGACAGCAGGAGGTCGAGCGCGTTCATGGGGCCGATCAGCCGCGGCAGCATCCAGGAGATGCCGTGCTCGGCGATCAGCCCGCGCCGCGCAAACGCGGTGGTGAGCTTGGCGCCGGCCGCCATGTAGCGGATGTCGCAATAGAGCGTGATGACCAGGCCGATGCCGGCCACGGCGCCATTGATGCCGGCGATCACCGGCTTCTCGAGGCTGAGGATATAGCTGCAGCGCTGGGCGAAGTTGGCCGCGAGTCCCTGCGTCGGCCAGTCGCCTTCGTTCCTGAGGGTGGTCTTGCCGGCCGCCGCCGAGGACAGGCGCGCCATGTCGGCGCCGGCGCAGAAGCCGCGGCCCGCACCGGTGAGCACGATGGCGCGCACGTTCGCGTCCGCATCGGCCTTCTCGAAAGCCGCGCGCAGCTCGTTCGACATCACGGCCGTCCAGGCGTTGAGCCGGTCGGGCCGATTGAGCGTGATGGTCGCGACCTTGTCCCGGACCGCGTAGAGGATTTCCTGCCAGCTCTCGCTCATGGGTATCCCCCAGAATTGTGCCCGATCGTTTGCGCGGGAATTATAGAGGCCGGCGTGCAGCCAGCGCCACAACCGAGCGCCCGGGGCGCCTCAAACCTCGCGCCGGTCGCGCCGCTTCAACTCCAGCAGCATCAGCGGCGCCAGCCGGCGCACAAGGCCGTGCAAGGGGATCGGCGCGGGCTCGCTGAACGGCAAGCCAAGCTCGGTCTCCGGCGCACCCTGGAGCGCGCGTGCGAACTCGCGGCCGAGCGCGATCGCCAGCGCCACCGCGCGTCCGTTGCAGCCGGCCCACGCATAGCCATTGGGCCCCAGCCGATGCAGGTGCGGCAGGTAATCCCGCGTCATGCCGATGGCGCCGTTCCAGACATAGTCGAAGCGCACATCGCCGATGGTCGGAAACAGCGTCTTGAGGCGAGCCGAAACATAGGGCTTCAGCCGCTCCGGCCCGTTGACAGGGTTGACCAGGGCGCCGCCGGTGACCAGCCGGTGGCGGGCGTCGTAGCGCGCGAAATAGAGCTCGCCATGCGTGTCGGACATGGCCGAGCGGTCGGGCAGGATGGTGCGGCGCACGTTGTCGCCTAAGGGGCCGGTGGCCATCTGCCACGACAGCACCGGCACGACCTCGCGCGCGATCTCCGGCGCCAGGCCCGGCGTGACCGCATCGGTATAGGCATTGGTGGCGAGCAGCAGGGCGCGCGCGCTCACCTGCCCCCGGCCGGTCGTCACGATCCAGCGGTCTGCCACGCGCTCGAATGCATGCGCCGGCGTTCGCGCGTAGATCCTGCCGCCGCGCGCCAGCACGGCACGGACGAGCGCCCGCACCAGCGCCAGCGGATTGATGTGGCCGCCCGACCTGTTCCACCAGCCTCCGAACCAGGCCGCGGAGCCCACGCGGCGCGCCACCTCCTCGCGCGACAGCAGCTCAACCGGCGCCCCCCACCTCGACCAGGCGGCAACGCGGCGCTCGGCGATCTTCATGCGGCCGGGCGAGTGCACGGGCTGGATCCAGCCCGTCTGCTCCGCCTCGGCCTCGAGGCCCTCCTCGCGCACCAGGTCGAACAAAGTCGAAGCGCTGTCGCGCAGCAGCGCCACGAAGCGCTCACCGGCAGCGCCATGGCGGGTGACGATGTCATCAGGCTCCGCGCGCGACAGCGTTGGGATGACCTGGCCGTTGTTGCGCCCCGACGCGCCCCACCCGGGCTCGATCGCCTCCAGCACGGCGACCTCCACGCCCGCCCGGCGCAGATGCAGCGCCGTCGACAGCCCGGTGAAGCCCGCCCCGATGATCGCGATATCGACGCTGTGGTCGCCGTCGAGCGCCGGCAGGTCCGGGCCCGGCGGCGTCACGTCCGCCCACAGCGAGGGCGGCCATTCTGTCGGCATCGCGCACATTGAGGCACTACGCCCGCCGGCGCGCACCGGAGCAAGCCCCTTGTGGCCGCAGCGCCGCTCCTGCACACTTTGCCAGGCTCGCAGGCAGGGAGGCCCGCATGTCCAACCAGCAGACGCTCGCCATGCTCGAGCGCCGGCGCATCGAGGCGGCGATCCTCAAGCATGTCTACGACACGCTCAAGGCGAGCCACGGCATCGAGGTCGCGAAGCGTACGATTGCCGACGCCGTGCGCAGCTCTTCGATCGAGCAGGCGGCGGAATTCGCGGCAAAGGTCGGCGGCAACACCTCCATGCAGACCTTCATCGACCGGCAGGAGCTGTGGACCCGCGGGGGCGCGCTCGAGCGGGACATCATCGAGCAGAGTGACACGCGCTACCGCTTCAACGTCACGCGCTGCAAGTACGCCGAGATGTATCGCGACATGGGGCTGGGCGAGATCGGCCACCTGCTCTCCTGCCAGCGCGACGGCACCTTCTGCGAGGGCTACGACACCCGCCTCAAGCTGAAGCGCACGCAGACCATCATGCAGGGCGCCAGCCACTGCGACTTCGACTACACCTACGAGAAAGACGGCAAGCCCTGATCCCGCGAGCACCCTGACGGGCACACTCGTTGTCATCCCGGGCCTTGTGCCCGGGATCCATCTCTCAGCTTGCTCCGGCGTCTGCGGATGGCTGGATCCGGCGGCAAGCGCCGGGATGACAGCGGTGGCTCGGCTGGCCTGCCGCTACTTGATGCGGAAATAGATCGGCAGCACGAGGTCGAAGGTCTCTCCCGGTACCAGCACCGGCGGCGCCGGCAGAGGGCTTGCGCGCTGCAACAGTTCCAGGGCCTCGCGGTCGAGGGTGGTCGAGCCCGAGCTGCGCACGATACGCGCCCCGGTAACGTGCCCAGCTCGGTCGAGAGCGAACTGCACGCTGACGTCGGCACTCGCCTCCCCTGCGGGCACGCGGGGCACGCGCTTATGGCGATTCACATGTGACGCGAGTGACCTCTCCCAGGACGCCTTGACCCTTGCAACCGAGGCTGTGAGACCGGGTGCGGGAGCCGCGGCGACAGGCGCCGCTTTGGCGTCGACCGGCGGCGGCGCCGTCGTGAAGGGGGCGGCGGTGGCCTGCGTCTCGCTGCGCTGGGTCGGTACCTCTTCCTGCGGGCGGTCCTCCTCGGGCTTCTTCTTGTCGACCGGCCGCGGCATGGGGAGCGCAACCTCTGGCTCCGGGGCCGGTGAGGGCTCGACACGAGGCAGTTCCCTCTCGATCTCCTCCCGGACCTCTCTGGATGTCTGGGGCGAGACCTTGGCTTCTTCCACCAGCGGCCCGGGCGCTGCATCGAACGTCTCGATGCGAGGCGAGGAGTGCATCGGCGCCAGCACGACCGCAATGGTTCCCGCGCTGGGGTCGTCCGCCTCTTCCTGCTCCCAGTGCATCGCCACCACCGCGGCTGCGCAGACATGCGCGGCTACGACAAGAGCGGCCGCGCTCGACCAGCGCAAGAGGCGCGTCCGGCGTGGCTCGAACAGATCGCTGGCGATCATGGCTGTGTCGCCGGACTTCTGGGTTGCGCCGGCGCGGCACCCGGGCCGGCTGGAGACGGTAACCGCATGTCCGTGTCGCTGCCCTCGAGGCCGACGAGGGCCACCTTGAGATAGCCCGCGGCCCGCAGCAGGTTCATCACGTGCATCATCCCGCCGTAGGGCACGGTCTTGTCGGCGCGCAGGAAGATGCGCTGCGTGCGATCCATGGCCGTCGCCGCATCGATGGCCTGGGCCAGCTGCCCGGCCGGCACGGGGTCGTTGCCGAGCGCCAGCGACAGGTCCGCCTTGATGGTGAGGAACAGCGGCTTGTCGGGCCTCGGCTGCGGCTTGCTCGTCGATACCGGCAGGTCGACGCTCACGTCCACCGTCGACAGCGGCGCCGCCACCATGAAGATGATGAGCAGCACCAGCATGACATCGATGAACGGCGTCACGTTGATCTCGTGCAGCTCATCGGAGCCGTCGTCGCCGCCGTCGAGACGCGCCGCCATGGCTCACTCCGCAGCCCTTGCCAGCTCGACATGCGCGCGCCCGCGATCGAGGTCGCGCGACACCAGGCGCTGCACCTCCGCCCCGGCGTCGCCCACCAGGGCCCTGTAGCGGGCAATCGAGCGCGCGAACTGATTGTAGATGATGACGGCCGGGACGGCCGCGAACAGGCCGACCGCGGTTGCCAGCAGCGCCTCGGCGATGCCGGGTGCCACCACGGCAAGGTTGGTGGTCTGCGCCTTGGAGATGCCGATGAAGCTGTTCATGATCCCCCAGACCGTGCCGAACAGCCCGACGAACGGCGCCGTGGCGCCGATGGTGGCGAGCATGCCCGTGCCCCGGTTCATCTCGCGGCCGGCGGCAACCTCGAGCCGCGCCAGGCGGGTGGCGATGCGCTCCTTGATCCCGCTCTTGTCGGAAATATCGGCGGATAGCCGCAGCTCGACCACGGCCGCGTCGATGAGCGCCGAAAGGATACCCCGGCGCGGGCCGATGCGCGCGGAGGCGTCGGCGAGCGAGCGTTCGCCGCCGATCGCGGCGAGACCTCGGCGCAGCTTTCGCATGGCCACGAACAGCTCGAGGTTCTTGGCGAGCCACACCGTCCACGTCACCAGCGAGGCGAACACCAACCCGACGATGACGCTCTGCACGAGGATGTCGGCCGAGACGAACATCGACCATGGGGAGAGATCGCGCGGCAGCTGCCCGCTGCCGATCACAGGGAGCGTGGTCGGCGGGGGCGCTACCGGGCCGGCGGGCGGCGCTGCGCTGTCCTGGGCAAGCACGGCCGAGGACGCAAACATCAGCCACGTCAACGTCGAGCCCACGCGTGCCAACGCTTGCTGAGGATGGAATGACGTGCAGCTAGCGCTCTCCCCTCCCCCTTGCGGGGAGGGGATGGGGGTGGGGGTGAGAGTGAGAGGCCTGCTTCGGCGCTTGCATTTTCACCCCACCCCTAACCCCTCCCCGTCAAGGGGAGGGGAATCCGCTCGAGCGGGTCTCGCCGTTCACGCCCTGCTTTCCCTGCTGACGTGGCTGATGCTTGCAGCCTCGGCTGTCTTCGCCCAGGAGAG
>DATEVP010000124.1:0-4316 GCA_035258465.1 Hyphomicrobiaceae bacterium | reverse complement strand
CATGCCCGACATTCCCAACTGGGCCTGGCACGAGTACGGCAATCGCGTCGGCTTCTGGCGCATGCTCCCCGTATTCGACGAATGCCGCATCTAGGCGGCGCTGGCGATCAACGGCTGCGCCATAGCGGCCTACGAGCCGATCGCGCAGGCGGCCCGCGATCGCGATTGGGAATTCATGGGGCATGGCTTCACGCAGAAGAGCATGCAGAAGGTCGAGAATGAGGCCGCCGACATCGCCCGCACCACCGAGGCGATCCAAGGCTTCACCGGGCGGCGCCCGCGCGGGTGGCTCGGGCCTGGGCTGACGGAGACGTGGGAGACGCCGGACCTGCTGGCGGAGGCCGGCTACGACTATGTCTGCGACTGGGTGCTCGACGATCAGCCGGTGGTGCTTAAGACGCGGTCGGGGTCCATCGTCAACGTGCCCTACACGCAGGAGTGCAACGACGTGGCGATGATGCTGATCCAGCATCACAAGGCGTCCGAGTATGCCGACCGTGCCATCGATCAGTTCGAGCAGCTGCGGCAGGATGCGGCGGGCTCCGCCCGTGTGATGGCCCTCGTCGTGCACCCCTACATCATGGGCGCGCCGCATCGCCTGAAGTACTTCCGCAGGGCGGTGGAGCACATCCGCGGCTCGGGCGATGCGGTGTTCTGGACGGGTGGCCAGATCCTCGACTGGTACAAGGCCGAGCGGTCGCGGCTAGGCCTGGCGTGACAGCGGGACCCGCCTAAGGCATCACGCGCAGGTATTTCAGCACGTAGTAGCCGATGGTTGTGACCGGCACGAGCACCTTGAAGAAGATGCTGGTGGCCTCGATCGAGCCGAGCTCGCGCTGCAGGCGTTCCAGGTGGGCGATGCGCAGCATGACGAGCGCCTCGTCGAGCCGCCGCTCGACGTCCTGCGCCGGTTGCGGCTCGCCGGCGGCCGCGGCCGCCGCACCCACCAGCTCCGCGTTCTGCGCCATGCGCCGGCGCAGGTTCGCCACCTCGTTATTGACGATGCGTTCGACCTTGGCGGTGAGCAGCATCCAGGGCGGAATGAAGCCGATGACCAGCAGCACCAGGGTGACGCCGACGCCGATGTAATCGGTGATCTCGGCCACCGTGTACCAGGTGTAGAGTGCGTTCACGAGGAAGAAGCCGAGCACGATGGTGGCGCCTTGCGCGCTCATCTGCAGCAGCGGCTGATACTGCTTCTCGTGCAGCACCACCTCGATGGGCGAGCGGAAACTGTGGTCGCGGATGGCCCAGCGCGTCAGCACGAGAAACCCGACGAGCTGCTCCCAGATGAAGGCGATCAGGAACCACTCCGCCGCCCACATGCCGTAGAGCAGATAGTCGGAGGCCCCTGTCGCTGCGCCGCCGCCCCTGGCGCCGCTGACGAACAGCGCCCGGTAGTCGTAGATGCAGAACGGCAGCGCCAGCACCAGCGCGACGAGCGCGCCGACCGGGCCGAGCACCAGCCACACGCCATGGCGGGCCTGCGACGGCGGCACGTCGAGATGGGCGACGCCGGCCATGAAGTTGCGGCTGAACATGGTGGCGAACAGGCGCAGCGTGATGAAGTGCGCGGCGAGGTAGAGCGGCTGCAGCTGCCATTCGGGGCTGGTGAGGAAGCCGTAGACGTCCTCGGTGAGAGCGAAGCCTAGCACCCAGCAGCCGATGGCGAGCGCGGCGACAGTCAGGAGGAAGTTGCGCGGCCGCCGCGGGAACACGCGATCGATCAGCGCCCAGCCTTCACCCTCGAGCGACATCGCCGGCCCGAGCTCTTCCCAGCTCGGCAGCGCCGAATAGACGAAGCCCTCGCCGGTGGGCTGATCCCTGTCGGCGAGGCGGCGGCGCAGGTCGACGTAGCGCACCGACAGGACGATCAGCACCAGCAGCAGCAGGAAGGCGGCGACAATGGCCGCGAACGCCAGCCACTTGAGGTGCGGCAGCCGCTCGATGTTGTCGATCACATTGCCAAGTCGCGCACGCCAATCCATCTCGGCCTCGCTGGGCACGGCGATGGCACGCTTGTGCACGCAATGACGCGCATGGCGGCCGGCCCCACAACTAACTCCCTGCCGCCCTAAGGTGCCGCCGAAGCGGGCCGGCGGCAAGGCGGGGCGGGGGTTGGGACGTCATCGGCGCGCCACCCGTGCCCGCCAGGGCACGGATGGGACCCGGCCGGGCGACGAAACGGGGTCAGACCCTTATCACCGTCACAGTCCAGGAAGGTTTGGGCGCCAGGGGTCTGACCCCATCCCCATCCCTCAGCTGCCGGGCAAGCTGTGCAGGTTGTCGAAACAGAGGTCCTTCCAGCTTTCCGGCTTTTGCTTGATGGCACCGGTCTTGTGCATGAAGTCGGCGTATTTCATGATGTTCTTCGGCGTCATGGTGAACTCGATCTCGGGATCGTTCAGCATCGCCGCGATGTCGTCGACCGAGCTCTTCTTGTCGTTGGCGATCTGCAGGTAGCGGGCGGCGGTGGCGCGCTTGTCGGCGCTGATCGCCTTGATCGCCTCCGCAAGGGCCGCGAGGAAGGCGTCGTAGGTCTTCGGGTTCTCCTGGCGGAATTTTTGCGTCGTCCACACCACGTTGAACGTGGCCGGTCCCCCCAGCACATCGTAGGAATTGAGCACGCGCCTGATCCCCGGCTGCTTGAGCTGCTGGTACTGGAAGGGCGGCGAGGAGAAATGCCCGGTGATCTCGCCCGCCCCCGACAGCAGCGCCAGCTGACCGTCGGGATGCGACATGGCGACGGTGAACGCATCGAGCTTGCCCTGGTTGCCCGGGCCAAATTCCTTCTCAGCGGCCATCTGCAGGGTAACGGCCTGGATCGACACCTTGACCGCCGGCAGCGCGATCTTGTCCTTCTCGGTGAAGTCCTTGATCGATTTGACGTTGGGATTGCGCGTGGTGAGGTAGAGCGGCATCACGTTCATGGCCGTGACGCACTTGACGTCGATCGTGCCCTTGCTGCGCGCCCAGATGGTCGCCAGCGGGCCGACGCCGCCGGAAGCGAAGTGCAGGCTGCCCGAGAGGATCGCGTCGTTCATCGTGCTGCCGCTGGCGAACGTCGACCACGACACCTTGATATCGGGGAGGCCCGCGGACTTGGCGTGCTTCTCGACGAGCTTGTCGGCCTCCATGAGCATCAGCGGCAGGTAGCTGATGCCGTACTGCTTGGCGATCTGCAGCTCGGACACCTCCGCGCGAGTGGGCGAGCTCCACCCTACCGTCAGAACGGACAGCAAATAGACAGACGCGATGATCGCGAGGGTGCGGCGTGCAGGCATAGGGACTCTCCTTCCGGGGATTTGCCTCTGTTGCGCGGTTTTGCTCCAGACTAGCGCAGCTTTTGCCAGGGCGGCTCGTAAAATTCTTGCGCGCGGCGATGAGCGTCAGGTCGCATCCCGTCGCGGTGCGGCGGGAAGCGTGACGGCGATGGCGCTGGGGCGGTCGGGGGTGCCGACCCAGGCCGCGTCGCCGCCGTGCCGGCGCGCAATCTGGCGCACCAGCGTGAGACCGAGGCCCGTGCCGGAGGCCGCGGGCCCGATGCGGAAGAACGGCGAGAAGATGCGCTCCCGGTCGCTCTCGGCCACGCCGGCGCCGCCATCGCTCACCGTGACCACGGCCTCTTCCCCGCGCGGGCGGACATCGACATCGATCGGTGGCGCCCCGTGGCGCGCGGCGTTCTCGATGAGGTTGCGCACCAGGCGGCGCAGCAGCGCGCGGTCGCCGAGGACGAGAACGGGCACGCCAGCGACGGTGCAGGCTTCGTAGCGCGCGCCTTCCTCGGCCGCCAGCGCCAGCAGGTCGATCTCCTCGCGCGAATCCAGCGCCTTGACGGCATCGAGCCGGCTCGACAGCAGGATCTCGTCGATCAGGGCGTCGAGCTCGGCGATGTCGCGCTCCAGCTCGCCCTTGCGCTTGGGATCGGCCGCTTCCTTCAAGAATTCGACACCTAGGCGGATGCGGGCGAGCGGCGTTCTGAGCTCGTGGGAGGCATTGGCCAGCAGCAGCTTGTGGGAGGCGACGAGCTCCTCGATGCGCTCGGCCGAGCGGTTGAAGCTCGCGGCGAGCCGCGCCACCTCGTCCTTGCCTTGGACCTCGACCCGGGCGCCGAGATCGCCGGCGCCGAGCGACTCCACGCCCGCCTGCAGCCGCTCCAGCCGGCGCGTCAGGCGGCGTGCGAGCGGATAGGCGCAGACGGCGATCACCAGGGCGATGCTGCCGAGGAAGGCGACAATGCGTAAGACCGGCGGGTGCCGGCGAGGCGCGCGCGCCACGATCCAGCGGTCGTCCGGGAGGCGGATGGCCCAGGCCGG
>DATEVP010000123.1:0-4218 GCA_035258465.1 Hyphomicrobiaceae bacterium | reverse complement strand
TGGCGGCGGCGAGCAAGGTGAGGTTCGGGGGGTGAGCCTGCAACCGACGTCATTCCCGCGGAGCGTCAGCGGAAGCGGGAATCCCACCCGGGTTTTCACGTGAGGCGCTCGCCGCTGGATGCCCGCTCAGCGCTCCGCTTGGCGGGCATGACGGCTTTCGTCCTGTCCCGGCTTAGAAATCGGAGGCGATGCCGTCCTTTTCCCAGTCGCCGTAGCGGGTGGGGTCGGGGCCTTGGCGGCCGCCGACCTCCTTGGCCGCGGGGTGCTTGGCCCTTTCGGCATCGGCCAGCCGGCGCCGTTCCTCGGCCTCTGCCAGCGCGCGCTGCGCCTCCGGCGTCAGCGGCTTGGCCGGTGGTGACTTGGCCGTGGATAGGGGCAACCTGGGCATCTGCCGACCCTGGCTGTTTGCCATCATCGACACCATATTACGGAGCGCTTGCGGCCTCAAATCGACCGTGGGCCGCCAACCGGGCGAGGAAACGATCGATGCCGATGAACTATGCCAGAACGGGCCTTCTGCTAGCCGCTCTGACGGGCATTTTCGTGGCCATGGGCGCGCTGATAGGCGGCGCCACAGGAATGGTGATCGCCTTCTTCGTGGCGCTGGCCATGAACGCCTTCAGCCTCTGGCAGTCCGACAAGATGGTGCTGCGCATGTACGGCGCGGAGGAGGTCGACGCCCGGTCGGGCGGCGAATACTACCGCATGGTGCAGGAGTTGGCCCAGCGGGCGGGGCTGCCGATGCCGCGCGTCTACGTGATGAACAACCCGCAGCCCAACGCCTTCGCCACAGGCCGTAACCCGGCCAACGCCGCCGTCTGCGCTTCGACCGGCATCATCGAGACACTGTCGCGGGAGGAGCTGGCCGGCGTCATGGCGCACGAGCTCTCGCACATCAAGAACTACGACACCCTCACCATGGCCGTTGCCGCCACCATCGGCGGCGCCATCTCCATGCTCGCGCAATATCTGCAGTTCGGCGCGCTGTTCGGCGGCAACCGCGACAACAACAGCAGCGGCGTGGGCTGGATCGGCATGCTGGTCGCCATGATCGTTGCCCCGCTCGCCGCCATGCTCGTGCAGATGGCCATCAGCCGCTCGCGCGAGTATCAGGCGGACCGCATGGGCGGCGCCATCTGCGGCAACCCGCTGTGGCTGGCCTCGGCGCTGCAGAAGATCGAAGGCTACGCGCGTCAGATCCGCAACGAGCCGGCCGAGGCCGCGCCGGCCACCGCGCACCTCTTCATCATCAATCCGCTGACCGGCGAGGGTATGGACAACTTGTTCTCGACCCACCCCAACACCGGCAACCGCATCGCCGAGCTGGAAAGGCAGGCCGCCGACATGGGCATCTCGGCGCGCCGCTCGTTCGGGGACGAGCCGTCGCGCGGCGGGCCATGGGGCGGCTCATCCGCCAGTCCGCGCGGTCCCTGGGGCTAGCACTCACTTTCGCTGACTTGGGCGTGAGCCGATAGACGCGGCCGTTCGCAGATGGCAGCCGGCCTGATCCGCGGGTAGGATCGACGCACAGCGGACCCCGGGGGAGGCCCACATGACGCAGCGGCGATTTCGACACGCGGCAGTCGTTTCAGCTTTGGCTTTGGCGGCTCTAATCGGCTTCGGAGTGGGGGAGCGCAAACCGGCGCAGGCGCAAGATGCCACCCCGAGCGCCCGCACGCTGAGACCGCCCGCCCCGCCCTGCCGGGCGACGCCTGGAGACATCGACAGTCTCAAGCTGACCTTGAGCGCCTTCGAGCAGGCGCGGCTGGGTTTCCGCCGCAAGGCGATCACGGGCTACTACGGCGTCGGCAATCCGCGCGATCGCGCGTGGTTCGATCGCCTACCGGCCATGGAAGCCGTGCAAGCGATCAGCGCGCACTTGGCCGATATCGGCAAGACGCTCGCGCTGGTTTACGACATCGGGCGCCAAGAGGGCCGGTCGTGGGTTTGCGCCTGGCTGTTGTCGGCAAACGGCCTCGAGGCGGCAGCCACCGTACCGTTGCCGGAGGTTGCGCCTCCCCAGCTCGTCCAGACCGGTCTCAGGGTGACGACGCGAGAAGCGGCGCGCGCACCTGCCTTGCGTGCGTCGCGAGCCGGCAAGGGTCTCGAGAAATGCCCCACAGTCGAGACTGGTCCAGCCCGTGACGGGCTTCCAAGTCTGACCGAAGAACAAACAACCGTGGCCCGCGACGCCTTGAGCCGTGTTGCCGATCTGCTCCTGCCGCCGGCGATCCGCAAGCGCCTCGCCGAGAGAGACTATCGCCGCCTCCTGATCCTCCCGGCGGGGGACCTCAGCACCGTCCCGTTCGCGGCGCTGCCGGTGGAAGGCGCCCGAGCGCTGATCGACCATGCGGCAATCGTCGTTCTCGCGAGTGTCGAGGGCCTCTTCAATGCGGAGCGCCTCGGCCAGCGGATCTTGCGGCCATCTCCCTTGTCCTCAGCGAAAAAGGCCAGGGGTGCCGGTAGCCTGGTTGTCGGCGATCCGGACCTCTCCAAGGACCCCAAGTTCTGCTTCGCGCCCCTGCCGCATGCCAGGACGGAAGCCGAGTTCGTCGGCAGGTCCGTGCAGACCACGCCGCTGATTGGTCCCAGGGCGTCGATCGCTTCGGTCAAATCGTGGCTCGCAGCGCACGCGGAGACGGCGACATTTCTCTACTTCGCCACGCATGGCATGGCGGACGCCGTGAACCCGATGGACGAGAGCTTCCTTGCGACGGCGGGCGCACATCTCTACGGGCGGGACATCAGGAGCTTGCGATTGCCGGCGCAGCCACTCGTCGTCATGAGCGCATGCCAATCCGGCCTCGGCAAGGCCTTCGAGGGCGGCGTCTTCGGTCTCGCGCGCGCCTGGCACAGCGCCGGGGCGCCGCAGGTCGTGATGAGCCTCTGGAACGTCGACGATCTGGCGACGAAGCTGCTGATGGAGGACTTCGTGGCGCGCATTGTCCAGGGCACGCCGGCGGAATTCGCGCTGCAGGAGGCGATGAGGGCGGCGCGAGACCGTATGCCGGCGACTGCGGCCCAGATGCCGGACCCGGCCCTGTGGTCGGGCTTTGCGCTATTCGGGCTTCCTTCGATCGATTAGGACCGGTCGCCTTACGTCTTTGGATTGTTCTGAGCCGCATCCGCCTCGGCGCCGGTCATGTGCTTGAACCAGGCGCGGAGATAGGCCGCGAGGGAAATCAGCGTCAACGCCCCCGTGGTCCACACCAGCACCACGCGGGTCATCTCGAGGCCGAGATCGAAGGCCTTGTCGGCGAGCACCGTCGCGGCCAGCAGGATCTGCACCGCGGTGTTGGCCTTGCTCACCGCCAGCGGCCGCACGCGCACCGGGTGGTCGAGCAGCCACGCCAGCAGCACCGCCGCCACGATCAGGATGTCCCGGCTGACCACGGCGATGACGAGCCACAGCGGCAGCTCGGCGCGCACGGCGAGCGCGATATAGATGCTGACGATCAGCAGCTTGTCGGCCAGCGGGTCGAGATAGGAGCCTAGCTCGGTGCGCCAGTCGTAGGTCTTGGCGAGGTAGCCGTCGACGGCGTCGCTGATGCCGGCGCATACGAACACGTAGAAGGCGATCTGATTCTGGCCGGTCAGCAGCAGCCAAAAGATCACCGGGACGGAGATGATGCGCCCCAGCGTGATGAAGTTTGGGATATTGATGAGCAAGGGCGGCAGGGCCCGTCTTGGGTGAAGTGAAATACCAGCGCACAGGTCCGTTGCGGTCAAGACCGGCGCGATTTTTTCAGTCCGCTGAACTTATCCGTTCGCCGCCTCCCGGGGATAGGCCCTATTGCAGGCCGAGCACCCAATTGCTGCCGACAGCGCGCAGGCTCAGGCCCTGCCTCGCCAGCGCATTGGCCAGCGCTTCGGCGCCCTCCGCATAGCGCAGCGTCACCCGCGCGCCTCGGGCGGAAAGCCCAGCGACTTCAAGCTCTTCCACGCCCGGCGTGGCGCTGAGCCGCCGGCTGATGTCCTGCCATTCGCTCATGCCGCGGAACTCGACCGCGATCAGCAGGTCGACCGCGTTGCCGCCGCCGCCAGCCGTGTCGCGTCGCGATTTCAGCGCCTTCCAGCGCCCCTCGAGAATGCCGAGCGACACGACCGCCGCAAGCTCGCTGGTGTAGGCGGGATCGCCCGCATCGAGGCGATAGGCCCGCTTGAGCGTGAAGGCGCCGACCGCGTCGCGGCCGCTGAGCGTGACGTTGAGCCGGCCCG
>DATEVP010000122.1:0-3456 GCA_035258465.1 Hyphomicrobiaceae bacterium | reverse complement strand
GCTGGCCGAACGGCTCGAGCACGGCGAGGCGACGCCAACGTCATGCCCGTGAAGACGGGCATCCACGCAACCATCCGATAGCAAGCTGATACTGGCGTGGATCTCCGCCTTCGCGGAGATGACGCCTCGTCACTGCTCCGTCAACCCGTGCGCGATGATCTTGCGCATCACCGAGGGCAGGGCGGCGCGGTCGAGGTCGCGGCGGGGCACCCAGGAGCAGCGCCCCGGATCGGCCCAGAAGGTGAGCGTGCACTCGGCTGGCACCAGCGCACGGTAGACCAGACACTCCAGCCGAAAGTGCGTGAAGGTGTGCGTGACGACACCCGGCACTGCCCACCATTCGCTGCGCACGGGCGCGGTGCGCAGCGCCTCGGCCACGGGCGGCAGCGTGTCGGCCCAGTCGGTGGACGGCACCTCGAGCATGCCGCCCAGCAGGCCCGCTTCCGGCCGCCGTCTCAGGAGGATGTGCGCGTCCTCCCGCAGCGCGACGAAGGCGAGCCCCACGCGCACCGGACGCTCCGGTCTCGCCGCCCGCGCCGGCAGCACGTTCTGCAGCCCCTCCGCCTGGGCGGCGCAGTCGGTGCTGATCGGGCACATCAGGCACGACGGGCGCTTGGGCGTGCAGACGCCGGCGCCGAGGTCCATACAGGCCTGGGCAAAGTCGCCCGCCCGCGTCGGCGGCGTGAGCGTACGGGCGAGCCGGCGCAGCCGCGGCTTGGCGGCGGGGAGCGGCTGCCTCACCGCGAACAGGCGCGCGACCACCCGCTCGATGTTGCCGTCGACCGGGGTTGCCTGCGCACCGAAGGCGATGGCGGCGATGGCGGCCGCCGTATAGGGGCCGATGCCTGGCAGCTCCAGCAGCCCCTCTTCCGTGTGCGGGAAGCGGCCACCGTGCGCGCCGACCACCGCCTGCGCGCATTTGTGCAGGTTGCGCGCGCGGCTGTAGTAGCCGAGACCGGCCCAGGCCGAGAGCACATCGTCGAGGCTCGCCGCGGCCAGCGCGCGCACGGTCGGCCAGCGCTTGAGGAACCGCTCGTAGAACGGGATGACCGCGCCGACCGTGGTCTGCTGCAGCATGATCTCGGACAGCCAGACCTTGTATGGGTCCGGCTTCTTCCCCGGCGGCGCGCGCCAGGGCAGGTCGCGCCGCTCGCGGTCGTACCAGTCGAGCAGGGCCGCTGCCGTCTCCGGCCCAGCGAGCCTCAAGCATAGTTGCTCATCTGCCACAGCGGGCATGCGCTGATTCCCGGACCGGCACGAATCATTAGCCGCATGTTAAGCGGTCCCACGATTCCCTGGAAACGATCCCCGGAGTGGCCTGTGACCTCGATGCCCGGCCGTCGCCCCTTGCCCAACGTGCCGCCGCCGCGCGCGGCCATCGCCTTTACGCCCAGGCGCCCCGGCGGCCTCCATGGGGTGAAGGCGCTGGGCAGCTTCGTGCCGCGTCTCACGCGCAAGGCTTTCGAGAAATACGGCTTCTCGGCCGCGACCCTGATCACGGACTGGGGCACCATCGCCGGGAAGGAGCTTGCCGCCTTCACCGCGCCCGAGCGCCTCAAATGGCCGCGCAGCGTCGACCGCTCGGACGACGACGTGGACCCGGCGCACAAGGGGCGCCCCGGCGCAACGCTGGTGCTCAGGGTCGATGCGGCGCGCGCGCTCGATGTGCAATACAACGCCCGCCAGATCATCGAGCGCATCAACGCCTATTTCGGCTATGCCGCCATCGCCGAGCTGCGCATCCTGCAGGCGCCGGTAGCCGCACCGCACCCGGAAAGGCGCGAGCCCCGGTCTGCCCTCATGCCGCTCACGACGGAAGTGGCAAGCGTTACCGATGCGGCGCTGCGCGACGCGCTCGGCCGGCTGGGCGCCGGCATCCGGGCGGAGCGCTGAACCGCTGAGGCCCGCACTCGATTTGCCTTATTCCAGCGAAAACCTATGTTATCTGCATGGGCTCTGCCGGCATGGCCGGAAAGATGCTATCCAGCCACGCCGCAATGATCAGGAGCGCAACCCGGTGACCGATCACCTGTCCTTGTTGGCCTATGGCCGGCCGCTGACGCGGCGCCGCCTCATCAAGCTCTCGGCCGGCCTTGCGGCTCTTTTCGCGGCAGGCCAATGGGGGCTTTCCGTGCCGGCGTTGGCGCAACGCAAGAAGGGCGCAGCAGCAGCCGAGGTTCCTCTCGAGGAGCTGATGAAGCCCGGCCCGCTGCCCGATCTCGTGCTCGGCAGCGCCGACGCACCGATCACGGTCGTAGAATATGCCTCGATGACCTGCGGCCACTGCGCCACCTTCCACAACAACGTCTGGCCCAAGCTCAAGGAGAAGTATGTCGACAGCGGCAAGGTGCGCTTCATCATGCGCGAATTCCCGCTCGACAACCTGGCGGCGGCGGCGTCGATGCTGGCGCGCTGCGCGGGCGAGGGCAAGACCTACCCTATGATCACCGTGCTCTTTGCCAAGCAGGACGACTGGGCCTTCGTGCGCACCAATCCCGTGCCGGAGCTTTTCAAGTTCGCCAAGCAGGCGGGCTTCACCCAGGAAAGCTTCGACAAGTGCCTCACCGATCAGAAGCTGCTCGACGACATCACGGCCATCCGCTCGCGCGCCGCCGAGACCTTCGGGGTGAGTGCGACGCCGACCTTTTTCATCAACGGCAAGAAAATGACCGCCGCGCCCACGCTCGACGAGTTCGACAAGGCCTTTGCGTCCGCGGTGAAGAGCTGAGCCGAGGACAAGTTGCCGAATAACCTCCTCGCACTGTCGGCGCTGAGCCTTCTCCTTGCGCTGGCGGGTTGCACCGCCGAGGTGCCCACGCTCGGCAACACGCCCAATGGCGAGCCGGCGATGGCCGCCCTGGCGGAGGGCGCGACCCCGGACACGCCGGGCTTCAATCCCTTCTCCGACCGGCCCGCCACCGCGGCCGGCCCGCGCGAGGTGATGCAAAACCCCTCGATCGCCGAGATCATGAAAGCCGGGGACCTGCCCGAGATGGCGCTGGGGCGCAAGGATGCCCCCGTCACCATCGTGAAATACGCCTCGATGACCTGCCCCTACTGCCGCCAGTTCCAGATCGAGGTTTTTCCGGCGCTGAAGGCCGAGTACATCGACACCGGCAAGGTGCGCTTCATCCTGCGCGAGTTCCCGATCGGCAAGCAGTCGGGCCTGGCGACCGTGGCCCTGCGCTGCGCGGCCCCCGACAAGCAATTCGCCCTCTACGACAAGCTCATGCGCCAGCAGGCGACCTGGGTCAGCCAGGATGTGCGCCCCGACGCGATCTTCAAGGTCGCCGCGCAGGTGGGGATGACGCGCCAGCAGTTTGACAGCTGCCGCGAGAATCGCGCCATGATCGCGGCGCTCAACGGGATCAAGGAGCGCGGCCGGACACTGGGCGTCATCGGCACGCCGAACTTCTTCGTAGCTGGCAAGCTCGTGAAGACCGTGATCGGGATGAA
>DATEVP010000121.1:0-4849 GCA_035258465.1 Hyphomicrobiaceae bacterium | reverse complement strand
GCCATATTCAGCGCGCGGAGATTGCTCAGGCGGATATGCGCGGCGTGATCGGCTTGAAGATGCGCAAGCCCGCGCGGGCGAAGTGGTCAGTCCCAGCTGCAGTTCCGGGGCATCGAAGTAGGTTGCGTTAGCGCGGCACCGCGGCCAAAGTAGCATCGCAACGTTGATCCGCGCGTAACCCAACACTACTCGCCGATGCCAGTTGTTGGGTCACGCGCGGGCCGAGCCATGCGCACAATCCTCCCCGTCGGGGCCGCGCTGACCCAACCTACGCCGTCGCCTTCACGCCCACCACTTCGTCGGTACGCGAAAGCGGCCTGCCGCATCCTCGATGGCCTGGCCGGCGCGGAACAACGTCGCCTCGTCGAAGGGCTTGCCGATCAGCTGCAGCCCCAGCGGCGTGCCTTCCGAGGAGAGCCCGGCGGGCACCGAGATGCCCGGCAGGCCCGCCATGTTCACCGTCACCGTGAAGATGTCGTTCAGGTACATCTGGATCGGGTCGCCCGAGACCTCGCCGATGCCGAAGGCGGGACCCGGCGTGGTCGGGGTGAGCAGCACGTCCACCTTCCGGAACGCCTCCTCGAAGTCGCGCGCAATGAGCGTGCGCACCTTCTGCGCCTTGATGTAGTAGGCGTCGTAGTAGCCCGCCGAAAGCACGTAGGTGCCGATCAGCACGCGCCGGCGCACCTCGGCGCCGAAGCCCGCCCCGCGTGTGGCCTCGTAGGTGTCGATCAGATCGCTCCCCGGCTTCCTCAGGCCGTAGCGCATGCCGTCGTAGCGCGCGAGGTTGGAAGAGCATTCCGCCGGCGCCACGATGTAATAGGCCGGCAGCGCATACTTGGTGTGGGGCAGCGACACGTCGTGGATGGTGGCGCCCGCGGCTTTGAGCCAGTCGATGCCTTCTTGCCAGAGGTCCTCGATCTCGCGCGGCATGCCGTCGATGCGGTATTCCTTGGGCACGCCGACCTTGAGGCCCTTGATGCTCTGGCCGACGGCCGCCTCGTAGTAGGGCACCGGCACCTCGGCGGACGTGGAGTCCTTGGGATCGATGCTCGCCATGTGGCGCAGCAGGATGGCCGCATCGCGCACCGTCTTGGCGATCGGCCCGGCCTGGTCCAGCGAGGAGGCGAAGGCAACGATGCCCCAGCGCGAGCAGCGCCCGTAGGTGGGCTTGATGCCGACGGTGCCGGTGATGGCGGCGGGCTGCCGGATCGAGCCGCCGGTGTCGGTTGCCGTGGCCGCAAGACACAGATCGGCCGCGACGGCCGCCGACGAGCCGCCCGAGGAGCCGCCCGGCACCAGCCCCACGTTCGAGCCTTTGCGCCGCCAGGGGTTGACCACGGGCCCGAAGCGGCTCGTCTCGTTCGACGAGCCCATGGCGAATTCGTCGCAGTTTAGCTTGCCCAGCATCACCGCGCCCGCGTCCCACAAGTTCTGCGTCACGGTCGACTCGTAGGTCGGCGTGAATTCGTCGAGCACGTTGGAGCAGGCCGTGGTGCGCACGCCCTTGGTGCAGTAGAGGTCCTTGATGCCGAGCGCCAGGCCTTCGAGCGGGCGCGCGTCGCCCTTGGCGAGCCGCGCGTCGCTCAGCCTAGCCTGCGCCAAAGCATGCTCCGGTGTCGGCAACACATAGGCGTTGAGCGCCTTGTTGCCGGCCTCGATGGCATCGAGGAACGCGCGCGCAAGCTCGGTCGCCGAGAACTGCTTCCGCCGCAGCCCCTCGCGCGCTTCAGCCAGGGTGAGCTTGGTGAGTTCAGGCACCGTGATGGTCCGCCGCTTCCTCCCGTCGTCATGCCCGCGTAGGCGGGCACCCACGCAACTTTCCGTATATCTCTCTTCCTCGTGGCGTGGATCCCCGCCTTCGCGGGGATGACGCTACTCCACCACCTTGGGCACGACGAAGAAGTGATCCTCGCGCGCTGGCGCGTTGGCGACGATGTCGTCCGCTATGCCGCCGTCGGTCACGCGGTCCTCGCGCTTCTTCAGGAGCATGGGCGTTACCCGCGTCATCGGCTCGACGTTCTTGGTGTCGACCTCGTCGAGCTGCTTGACCCAGTCGAGGATGCCGGACAGCTCCTTCTCGAGCGCCTTGGCCTCCTCGTCCGTGACCTTGATGCGCGCAAGCCGCGCGATCTTGCGCACGGTCGCCTCGTCGACCTTCATGGCCTGCCCTTTGCCGTTGCTCGAGTTGCGGCTGTCATAGCCCCGCCGCCCGGCACACGCAACGCCGCCCATCGGCGCGATCAGCGGTTCCTCAACTTGCTGAGGAACGGCCCCAGGATGTCGGAGTAGTCGTCGGTCCAGGGCTTCAGGTCGCCGTCGTCGAATTCGGTGCGCTCCTCCGTGAAGAAGGGCTCGAGCGCATCGGCGCTCTTGGCGAACAGCGCCACGGTCGAGGTCGACTGCGCGTAGCTGCCGTCGGCGGCGTCGTCCGAGACAATGTAGCCCTGCACGCCGGGCAGCACCTTCACGGTCGCGCCCAGAACGGACTCCAGATCGAGATAGCGGTTGGAGATGTGCAGGAGAACGACGCCGTCGGGCTTCACCTTGTCGAGATAGAGCCTGAGCGCCTCCGCCGTCATGAGATGCACCGGCACCGCGTCCGATGAGAAGGCATCGACGATGATCAAATCGAAGCTGGAATCGGCCTCCCTGGCCATGGTCAGGCGAGCGTCGCCCACCACGATGTCGGGCTCGGGCAGGCAGTGAGCCAGGAACGAGAAGTAGCGCGGATCGCTGGCGATGCCGATGATGACCGGATCGATCTCGAAGAAGCGCCACGCCTCGTCCGCCTTGGAGTGGCAGGCAAGCGAGCCGGCGCCGAGCCCGGTCACGCCGTAGCGCCCCTTCTTGTCGCCGAGCCGCTCGCGCACCTTGGCGACCGTGAGCGCGATGGGGCTCTTGTCGTAGTAGTACGTGGCGGGGATCGGATCATCGATGCGATTACCCTGCTCGTCCCTGATCCGTTGCGCGCCGTGCAGCGTGGTGCCGTGAATGAGCGTGTGAAAATCGCCGTCGGGCGACGTCTGCACGCGATAGACGCCGAAGTAGCTCCTCTGCGCCTCGCCACGCTTGACGGCGGAGGGCAGCCACGCCAGCGCGCAGAATATGAGCAGGGCGGCGGTCAGCTGGCGCAGGGGACGCCGCACCTCGCCGAGCAGCACCAGCGCGAGCAGGCCCACGACGATGATGGTGGTGCCCCACTCGCCCACGTTGACATTGAACTTCGTGATCGCCCAGGGCACCCAGTAGATCGCCAGGATGCCGCCGGCGACGATGAGCCAGAGCACCAGCATCTCCTGCTTGTCGCGCTCGGAGAGCAGGGCCGAACCATTGCCATTTGCTACCGGCGTGGGGCGCCCCAGATAAAAGCGCAGGCTCCCCCACAGGCGCCGCACGGCCGCGCCATTGAAGACATCCGGGCGGCATGCCATCGACAAGGCGAGCAGCAGCGGATACTCGAACACCTCGCTGAAGATCTTGGGTGCGATCAGCGCCGCGGAGAGCCCACCGAGAGCGCCGCCCAGCGACATCCAAAGGTAGAATTGGGTGAGGTAGCGGGCGGCGGGACGCGCCTCGTAGAGCGTGCGGTGCGCCACCATCGCCGAAGTGAAGAAGACGACGACCCCGGTGGCGGCGGTGACGAACCAGCTCTCGTGCTTGGTTTGCGAGATCACCACCAGCGCGATGACGACACAGATGAGATGCAGGAACAGCATGATGTCGCGCCGGATCAGCGACTTCTCGCGGAACACCAGCACGAACGTGAGCAGGTAGAGCGATAGCGGCAGCACCCAAAGCAGCGGCGCGGAGGCAATGTCGGTCGTGATGTGGGTCGTGAATGCGGTCAGCAGCGCCGCCGGGACCAGCGCCAGCCCGACCCAGCCGAGGCGGTCGCCCCAGGTGGGTATCGAGCCCGGTGCGTCCGTGCCGGCAGCCGTGGAGCCGGCGACCCGTGGCGCCTCGCCCTGACGGTTGAGCATCAGCATGAAGGTCAGGGCCAGCGCCGCCACCAGCACGAGGAAGCCCAGCGTCCAGATGCGGGCCAATGCCTTGAGCCCGAAGGCCGGCTCGAGGATGAACGGATATCCCAGAAGCGCGATCAGACTGCCGAGGTTGCTGGCGGCATAAAGGAAGTAGGGGTCGCGCCCTTGCGGATGCCCCGTGCGGGCGAACCAGGCCTGCAGCAGCGGCGCGTTGGCGGCCACCGCTATGAAAGGCAGGCCGATGGCGACGGTGAAAAGGCCGAGCTGCCAGAGATAGGGCTCGCCGGGCGGGGGCTCGGTCCAGCCGGCGGGCAGTGCCATCGGCAGCGTCAGGAGGGCCAGCAGGCAGACGCCCAGGTGCGCAAACCCCGTCACGGCAAGCGGCACTCGGGCAATCAGTAGGTGCGCATAGCAATAGCCGACGAGCAACGCGGCCTGGAAGAAGAAGATGGCAACGGCCCACACCGATGGCGCGCCGCCGAGAACGGGGAGCACCATCTTGGCAAACATCGGCTGCACCGAGAACAGCAGCAAGGCGGAAATGAACGTCGCTACCGTGAACGACCACAGGATGAACCGCATCTGTGGCGATTGCTCCGGCCGCCGCGTGCGGGGCGTGGCGGCCACACCGGAGGCATCGGCGGGCTTGGCGCTCTGCGGCGCCTCGAGGCTCGCATCGGGCATTCCACGTCTCCTTGCGCAGAGGTCTCCGCCTCGAGGGGTCGCCGCTCTTCGAGCGCTCACACAGTGATGGTCTTCATGCGCGGATCGCCTCCCGTGATGTTTTGGCAACGGGGTCGGGCGCGGAGTATAAGGCGGCGGATCGCGACAACAAGGATCATGATGAGGCGATGGCGGGCATG
>DATEVP010000120.1:0-5233 GCA_035258465.1 Hyphomicrobiaceae bacterium | reverse complement strand
GCGGCTGCCTGATGGTCGGGCAGAAACACTTCCAGCTGTCGCTGGCACACCTTCCTCCGCCCGGCACATCACGCCGAAGGCGCCGAGTGCATCGGGCGACGCATCCGGAGGGGCACTGGGTGAACTGGATGGCGGACAATGCCTGATCCGTTTCTCCTGGAGGACTCATCGCCAGCAGCGCGGCGACGACAACGGACTTCATCGGAAATCCCCTTGGCCCTTCAGCGCCGGATGACCGGTCGCTTCACGTGCGGCTGCTTCATTCTCGGGTCCATTCTCGGACAGAAGCATTCCCAGGCGTTGTCGTGGCACCTTCCTCTTCGCACCTCGCGGTGAGTGCATCTGAGAACGCAACCGGAGGCGCACTGGCGGAACTGGATGGCGGACAATGCCTGATCCGTTTCGCCTGGAGGACCCATCGCGAGCAGCGCGGCGACGACGACGGACTTCATCGGAAATCCTCCCGGACGGGCCGAGACTGCCCAACAGCGACTGCCGGCATCATCGCCGCGAAGCTGAACACAAGTCGAAGTCGCCCGAGAAGCATGTGTCCCTCCCGATCGACGGGTTGGAAAGCCAGACACATTCGTCGCCCATCGTCCTTGACCAAGGTCAAGGTGTGAACCTGTAGTCAGCCAACAGCTGCATGGAATGCGCCGGATGCCCATCACCCGAACTTCAGTTGTGGGTCACAGACCCGGTAAGGCTTCGGGCCGAGCAAAATATTCCCGCTGATACTCCAGCAACGGACGCGGCCAGTGGACCATCGGCACGATGGCCCAGTGCCAGAATCGCCGCACTAATTGCGGTCGGAATGGCCAGTCGCGTCCGCTCGATCCAGGATCGCCGCAATCAGCGGCTTCGCCCGGGCGTAGATGCCGGGGGCCTCGCTCTCGCGCGGGCCGCCGATGCTCAGCGTCATCGAAGCGCCAAACCTCTTGCGCTGGGCGCCCAGCCACGCGGTTGCGCGCGCGGGCGCTTGCGGGTCGGTCGCGTCGACGACAAGGACGGGCTTGCCATAGTGATAGGCCGATTCATGCGCGCGCCGCGTGCCTATGGAGACCCCTTCGCCCGTGCTGTCGGTGATGATCAGGCTCGCATCGCTGTCGCGCACGTTCCATTCGGTGCGCTGCACCGGATTGGAGAGCGGCGTCTCTTTGAGATGCGGATAGTGAGCCAGCACCCCGGGCGGATCGGGAAAATCCTCCGCCCAGCCGCCGCTCGGGCACCAGCCGCCCCACTCCATGCCCCGCTCGATGGCCACATCCAGCGCGGCGCGGTCCACGCCGGTCTGGCCGCCGCTGACGATCTTCATGACCCCCGGGGCCACCATCGCAGCCATATCCGCAAATCCACCGGCCTCGGCCGGCCCAGCCGAGGGTGCCGGCCATTTTACGAGGACACAGCCCTAGCCCGCGCCCGGCGTGCCGCGGTCGAAGGAGACGAAAACCTCGTACTCGCCGGGCCGCGTGCCTTCCGGAATGGCGAAGGTGAGCGTGCGCACGATCGAGAAATACCCGATCGGCCGCTCCAGCGCGACATCGACGTCGACCTTCACCTTGTCGGTCACGATCTTGGCGCGCTTGGCATCGGTGACGAACACGTTGACCGGCAATGAGACGCGGCCGCCCGCGCCCTTGGGCCCGAGCAGCACACGGCCCGAGAAGCCGACCTTGACGCTGACCTGGCCCGGCTCGATGTGGCACTCGCGCGCGGTCTTGGTGATCTCGCCGCGGTGCATGACCGCCAGCCCGTCGCCGACGCGGCCCGGCTCGTAAATCGTCACGTAGCCCTCGCGCGACCAGACCTGGAAGCGCGGGCATCCATGCGCCACCTCGCCGCCGATGCTGGACGTCGTGCCGGCATCGTTCTGGGCGGCCGCGAGCAGCTGCTCCTGGTTGACGGAGGATACGTCGGCCTTGGTTTTGTTCTGGCCGCCGAACCAGCCGCCGCCGATCCCCGACGTGAGCGATGACATGCCGCATCCGCCCAGCGCGCTCGCAAGCGCAGCCACGGCGGTCAATTGCGCCAAACGGCCTGTCGTCCTACGTCCCGATTGCGTCAACGTCGCCCCTATCCGAACACTTGCCCGGTCTCTTGCGGACCGGTATTCCCTACCCAATCGAGCCTTCTTTCGCGCCCTCTGGTTGTCCGGTGATTCGGACACTAACATCAAGCACATACGGCGGCCAAGCGCAGGGCCGAGAACCAACAGTGAACGTTCAAACCGGCTTTGCATGGCTCAGTTAAATCCCGCTGCCTTGCCGCTCCCGCCGCTCGCGATTCTGGTGGCGGCTCCCCGCGGCTTTTGCGCGGGCGTCGACCGGGCCATCAAGATCGTCGAGCTGGCGCTGAAGAAGTTCGGAGCGCCCGTCTATGTGCGCCACGAGATCGTCCACAACCGCCACGTGGTCGACTCTCTGAAGGCGAAAGGCGCCATTTTTGTGGAGGAGCTCGACGAGATCCCGGAAACCGACGCGCCTGTGATTTTTTCAGCACACGGCGTGCCGAGCTCGGTGCCGAGGGCCGCCCGCGCGCGCAATCTCCTCTATCTCGACGCCACCTGCCCGCTGGTCTCCAAGGTGCACGCGGAGGCGCGCGATCACCATGAGAACGGCCTCCGCATCGTTTTGATCGGTCATGCCGGGCATCCCGAGGTGATCGGCACGCTGGGCCAGCTGCCGGCCGGGGCCGCAACCCTCATCGAGACGGCCGAGACCGCGTTAACCTTCACCCCAAGAGATCCGACGCGGCTCGCCTACATCACCCAGACCACCCTCTCCGTCGACGACACCGCGGCCATCGTCGCCATCCTGACCAGGCGGTTTCCGGGCATCGTCGGCCCGAGGAAAGAGGACATCTGCTATGCGACCACCAACCGGCAGGCGGCCGTGAAGGCGATCGCCGGGCGATGCGACCGGCTGATCGTGGTGGGCGCGCCCAACAGCTCCAATTCGCTGCGCCTGGTCGAGGTCGCCGAGCGGGCCGGCTGCCCGAAGGCCCTGCTCGTGCAGCGGGCCGCCGAGATTCCATGGAGCGAGTTTCAGGGCATTCGCACGCTCGGCATCACCGCCGGCGCCTCCGCGCCCGAGCTGCTGGTCGAGGAGATCATCGACGCCTTTCGCGCCCGCTTCGATGCCTCGGTGGAAAGCGTCGTCACCAAGGAGGAGCGGATCGCCTTCAATGTGCCGCGCGAGTTGCGCGAGACTGGCGCGCCGTAACCCGCGCCATCGCAAAGGCCCGCACCACCCATGGCGGTCTACACCGAAGTCCCCGACGACCAGCTCGCCGAGTTCATCGCCAGCTACGATCTCGGCGCCCTGCTCTCCTACAAGGGCATCGCCGAGGGCGTCGAGAACACCAACTATCTCCTGCACACCGAGAAGGGCCCGTTCATCCTGACGCTCTACGAGAAGCGCGTGGCGCCGGCCGATCTGCCCTTTTTCCTCGACCTCATGGAGCACCTGGCGAGCGCCGGCATCACCTGCCCCACGCCCGTGCGCGACGCGCAAGGCCACATGCTGCGCCAGCTCGCCGGCAAGCCCGCCGCGCTCGTCACCTTCCTGGAAGGTGTGTGGATCAGGCGACCGCAGGCGCGCCACTGCGCGGCCGTTGGCCAGGCCATGGCGCGGCTGCATCTGGCCGGCCAGACGTTTCCGGGCAAACGCCGCAACGCGCTCGACCTCGCCGGCTGGCGGCCGCTCTTTGAGCGCTTCCAATCGCGCGCCGACGAGATCGGCGCGGGGCTGGCCGCCATCATCGAGCAGGAGCTCGCGCATCTGGAGGCCAACTGGCCGGCCGACCTGCCGCAGGGCATCATCCATGCCGATCTCTTTCCGGACAACGCCTTCTTCCTCGGCGACCGCCTGTCGGGGCTGATCGACTTCTACTTCGCCTGCACCGATGCGCTCGCCTACGACGTCGCCATCACGCTCAACGCCTGGTGCTTCGAAAGCGACCACGCCTTCAACGTCACCAATGGACAGGCCCTGCTCAAGGGCTACCAGAGCGTGCGCGCGCTCACCCCCGCCGAGCGCGAGGCCCTGCCGCTGCTGGCGCGCGGCGCCGCCCTGCGCTTCCTGCTGACGCGCGCCTACGACTGGCTCAACACCGCCGCCGACGCGCTCGTCAGCCGCAAGGACCCCAACGAGTTCCTGCGCCGGCTGAGGTTCCACCGCAGTGTCGCAGGCGCCAGCGCCTACGGTCTCGAGGAGCCGGCTTGATGGCTACGAAGCCGCGCGTGGTCGCCTATACGGACGGCGCCTGCGCCGGCAACCCGGGGCCGGGCGGCTGGGGCGCAATCCTGATCAGCGGCGGCCACCGCAAGGAGCTCAAGGGCGGCGAGGCGGCGACCACCAACAACCGCATGGAGCTGATGGCCGCGATCTCCGCGCTGGAGGCGCTGAAGGTGCCGAGCCATGTCGATATCCACACGGACTCCGAGTACGTGCAGAAGGGTATCAGTCTCTGGATCCACGGCTGGAAGCGCAAAGGCTGGCGCACGGCCGCAGGCTCGCCGGTGAAGAACGCCGAGCTGTGGCGCCGCCTCGAAGCGGCCCAGCTGCGCCACGAGGTGGTCTGGCACTGGGTGCGCGGCCACGCCGGCCACACCGAGAACGAGCGCGCCGACGAGCTGGCCCGCGAAGGCATGCAGCCGTTCCTGCGGGGCCGCGCTTGAGCCTCGTCGGGTCACGAATTGGCATACTCTGCCCACGCACTGAGCAGACCTTTGACCGTATGGCCCAAAAAATGTTCAGCCCGCAGCTGCAGCCTACCAATTGTGTCGTATCGATGGCCATGCGCGGATTTCGGAATACGCGAGCCGGATCACGGAACGGATGAATAAATCGCGATGCTAGGGTATTCTGTGATTGCTTCACATAACCTATAATCGCTGCGGTTATTCTGCATTGGGTGGGATACTGGAGTGATAGAGGCTCGATGGCGTTGACACGGTCGGCTCAGCTGTTGTTGTCGTCGTACGCTCGGGTTCTGCTGTGTGCGGGCGTGCTGGTGGCCTGCCCCGCAGCCGCCCAGGCACAGGCGCTCGTCGATGGCAAAATGCCGGGGGCCTGCAAGGAGGCGCCGACCGGGGACGCCGCCACCCTGCAGAAACGCAAAGAGAATCTGGAAGCGGAGATCGCCCGCCAAAGCAAGGGAACCAAGGCCCTGCAGCGGTTCCGCGCGAGCAGCCTCCGCCAGAACCAGGAAAAGCTCCTCGACGTTCTGTTCG
>DATEVP010000119.1:0-3237 GCA_035258465.1 Hyphomicrobiaceae bacterium | reverse complement strand
GCCGCCGCCGTGCTGGTGGGTGACGGCAAGCCAGTGGCCAAGCTGCTGGGCAAGGCCTCGCGCACGGCCGACTTCGTCGACCACTTCCGCTCGCTCGACAACCAATATGATTACCAGTGGGAGGAGCGCTGGATCCGCGATGCCGGCTACATGCCGATCGTACCGCCGGTCATCAAGCGCTGCCTGGAGGCGGCCAAGGTCGCCGCCAAGGATGTGGCGCACTTCTGCATGCCGGCAACCTTGGCGCGCGTCACCAACTCGGTCGCCAAGGCGGCCGGCATCGAGGACAAGGCGATCTGCGATCCCCTGCATGCCAATCTGGGCGACACCGGCGTGGCGCATCCGCTGATGCTGCTGATCTCGGTGCTGGAGAAGGCCAAGGCCGGCGAAAAGATACTGCTGGTGGGCTTTGGCCAGGGTGCCGACGCGCTGCTGCTCGAGGTGACGCCGGCCATCGCCGACCTGCCGAAGCGGCAAGGCGTCGCCGGCAATCTCGCTCGGCGCAAGGAAGAGACGAGCTACGGCCGCTATCTCGCCTTCAACGATCTGATCGAGCTGGAGCGCGGCATGCGCGCCGAGACCGACAAGGGCACGCCGCTGTCCTCCATGTGGCGCAACCGCGAGACGGTGACCAGCTTCACCGGCGGCAAGTGCTCCAAATGCGGCACGCTGCAGTTCCCGAGGACCGACATCTGCGTCAACCCGAACTGCAACGCAATTCACACGCAGGAGCCCTATGGCTTCGCGGATCAGGGCGCGCGCATCAAGTCCTACACGGCAGATCGGCTCACCTACTCGCCCGATCCGCCCGCCTGCTACGGCATGATCGAGTTCGAGGAAGGCGGCCGGGTGATGATCGATTTCACCGACATCGATGCCGACGCGCTCAAAGTCGGCCAGCCCATGCAGATGATGTTCCGCATCAAGGACATCGACACCGCGCGCGGCTTCCGCCGCTACTACTGGAAGGCCGCGCCCGCCGCGGCCAAGAGCTAGGAGATCCCCCACATGGCAAAGGGCATCAAGGACAAGGTCGTCATTCTCGGCATGGGCTGCTCCAAGTTCGGCGAGCGTTGGGACAAGGAGGCCGACAACCTGATGGTGGAGGCCTACACCGAGGCCATCGCCGACGCCGGCATTGACACCAAGCAGATCGACGCCGCCTGGCTCGCGACCGCGATCGAGGAGCAGCACGTCGGCAAATCGGCGACGCCGCTGGCCGTTGCGCTGCGCCTGCCGTTCATTCCCGTAACGCGGGTGGAGAATTACTGCGCCAGCGGCACCGAGGCCTTCCGCGGCGCCGTCTATGCCGTGGCTTCCGGCGCGGCCGACATCGCGCTCGCCTTGGGCGTGGAGAAATTGAAGGACACCGGCTATGGCGGCTTGCCGCAGCGGGGCCGCGGTCCGCTGAATGACATGGTCAACCCCAATGCGTCGGCGCCCGGCAGCTTCGCCCAGCTCGCCGCCGCCTATCGCGCCAAGCACAAGGTCGAGCCAAAGGACCTCAAGCAGGCCATGGCGCACATCTCCGTCAAGAGCCACGACAACGGCTCCAGGAACCCCAAGGCGCACCTGCGCAACAAGATCACCATCGACACGGTGCTGAACGCGCCGACCGTGGCCGAGCCGCTGGGCCTCTACGACTGCTGCGGTGTCAGCGACGGCGCCGCCTGCGCCATCGTCACCACGCCCGACATCGCCAGAGGCCTCGGCAAGAAGGACATGGTGTCGGTGAAGGCGCTGCAGGTGGCGGTGTCGAACGGGCTGGAAGCACAGCACAACTCCTGGGACGGCAGCTACTTCGCCACCACCCGCATCGCGTCGAAGCGCGCCTACCAGGAAGCCGGCATCGATCGCCCGCGCGACCAGCTCAGCCTGTTCGAGGTGCACGACTGCTTCTCCGTGACCGAGCTCGTCACCATGGAGGACCTGCACGTCTCGCCCGAGGGCGGCGCCATCAAGGACGTGCTCGACGGCCTCTACGATGCCGACGGCAAGATCCCCTGCCAGATCGACGGCGGCTTGAAGTGCTTCGGCCACCCGATCGGCGCCTCGGGCCTGCGCATGATCTATGAGATGTACTTGCAGATGCAGGGCCGCGCCGGCGAGCGCCAGAGGAAACAGGAGCCGGTGTTCGGCCTGACGCACAATCTGGGCGGCTTCCCGCAAAGGAACGTCGCCGCCATCTCCATCGTAGGCAAATACTGGGCGTAACGAATTCCCTCTCCCCATGCTTCTTCAGCATGGGGAGAGGGTCAGGGTGAAGGGGCAGCGGCAAACTCCGACGTTGGCATCTGTGTCTGCCCCTCACCCCGACCCTCTCCCCGCGCCGGCGGTGCGATAGGAGAGGACAGCGATGCGCGGGGAGAGGGAGAAGACGCGTGGCCAAGAAGTGCGTTGATGGGAAGGTGATCGTCGTCACGGGGGCGGGGCGCGGGATTGGCCGCGAGATCGCGCTGCTGGCGGCCGCCGAGGGCGCCAAGGTCGTGGTCAACGATCTGGGCGGCTCGGCCGAGGGCGAGGGCAGCGACACGAGCGTCGCCGATCAGGTGGTGGGCGAGATCGCCAAGGCCGGCGGCCAGGCCGTGGCCAACGGCGACAGCGTCGCCGACCCGCAGGGCGCCGAGCGCATCATCAAGACGGCCGTCGACCGCTTCGGCCACATCGACTGCGTCGTCAACAACGCCGGCATCCTGCGCGACCGCATCTTCCACCGCATGAGCGTGGTGGACTGGGACAGCGTCATCAAGGTGCACCTCTACGGCGCTTTCTACATGTCCAAGGCGGCGGCGCCCTACTTCAAGGACCAGGAGTCGGGCTCGTTCGTGCACTTCACGTCGACCTCGGGCCTGATCGGCAACCTCGGCCAGGCCAACTACGCGGCCGCCAAGCTCGGCATCGTCGGCCTGTCGAAGTCGATCGCGCTCGACATGGCGCGCTACGGGGTGCGCTCCAACTGCATCGCGCCCTTCGCCTGGAGCCGCATGATCGGCTCGATCCCGACCGAGACGCCGGAGCAGAAAGCGCGCGTGGAGAAGATGAAGGTGATGGAAACGGCGAAGATCGCGCCGCTCGCGGTGTACCTGGCGAGCGACGCCGCGCAGGACGTCTCCGGCCAGATATTTGCCGTGCGCGCCAACGAGCTGTTCCTCATGTCGCAGAGCCGGCCGCTGCGCTCGGTGCATCGCGCCGGCGGCTGGACGCCGCAGGACATCGCCGCGCACGGCATGCCCGCGC
>DATEVP010000118.1:0-8621 GCA_035258465.1 Hyphomicrobiaceae bacterium | reverse complement strand
CCGAGTGGCAGGATGCGGCCTGGCTCAAGAGCCGTGCCTGGCCGGATGTGAAGGCCGCGCTCACGCGCCTGCACCGGCCGGAGGAGGCGCCCGACGTCTCGGCGGCCTCGGCCCCCTGGCAGCGCCTCGCCTACGATGAGCTGTTGGCGGGCCAGCTGGCGCTCGCGCTCGTGCGCCAAAGCCTCAAGTCGCACCCCGGGCGCAGCGTCGCGGGCGATGGCCGCCTCCGCGCCGGCATCGCCGACGCATTGCCTTTCGCCCTGACCGGCTCGCAGCACCAGGCCCTGAAGGAGATCGCCGAGGACATGGCGGCGCCCTTCCGCATGCTGCGGCTGCTGCAGGGCGACGTCGGTTCCGGCAAGACCGTGGTGGCGCTGATGGCCATGGCCATTGCTGTCGAGGCCGGCGCCCAGGCCGCCCTCATGGCGCCGACCGAGGTGCTGGCGCGGCAGCATGCCGACACCATCGCGCCGCTTGCGCAGGCCGCCGGCTTGCGCGTTGCGCTCCTGACCGGGCGCGAGAAGGGCCGCCCGCGTGCCGACCTGCTCGACCGCCTGAAGGGCGGCGAGATCGACATTCTCGTCGGCACGCACGCGCTCTTCCAGTCCGACGTCGAGTTCAAGGACCTGGCCTTTGCCGTCATCGACGAGCAGCACCGCTTCGGCGTGCACCAGCGCCTCGCCCTGCAGACGAAGGGCGGCAAGGGCGGCGCCAACGTGCTGGTGATGACGGCGACGCCGATCCCGCGCACACTCCTGATGACCCACTACGGCGACCTCGACGTGTCCCGCCTCACGGAGAAGCCCGCCGGCCGCAAGCCGATCGTCACCAAGGCCATCCCCGTCGAGTCGATCGAGCGGCTGATCGAGCGGTTGCGCGTCCAGCTCGCCGAAGGTGCGCAGGTCTACTGGGTATGCCCGCTGATCGAAGGCTCGGACAGATCGGAGCTGGCGGCGGCCGAAGAAAGGTACGCCTATCTCTGTCAGCTGTTCGGCGCCGGCAAGGTCGGGCTGCTCCACGGAGGCCTGAGCGCGAGCGCCAAGGACCAGACCATGGCCGCGTTCGTGGCGAACGTGCTCAAAGTGCTGGTGGCGACCACTGTCATCGAGGTCGGCGTGGACGTGGCCAACGCCAACATCATGGTGATCGAGCACGCCGAGCGCTTCGGGCTCGCCCAGCTGCACCAGCTCCGGGGCCGGGTCGGCCGCGGCACGCGCGAGAGCTTCTGCATGCTGCTCTACAAGTCGCCGCTGGGCGAATCCGCGCGGCAGCGGCTGGAGATGATGGAGGCGACGGAAGACGGCTTCAGAATCGCCGAGAAGGACCTGGAGCTCAGGGGCGGCGGCGAGGTGCTGGGCGCGCGCCAGAGCGGCATGCCCGAATTCCGCGTCGCCGACGTGCCGGGCTTCGAGGCGCTGCTGGCCGCCGCCCGCGACGACGCGAGCCTGGTGATGAGCCAGGACCCGAACCTCACCTCGCCGCGCGGCGAGGCGCTCAAGCTCCTGCTCTACCTCTTCGAATGCGATGAGGCCGTGCGCCTGTTCCGCGCCGCATAGGTTCGAGGCAGTATCGGGAAGTCCTCAGCGCGGCATCTCGATGCGCGCGTGCGCATCGAACGCGGCCGGCGCGGTCGGCTTCCTGCCGTTGCGGGCCCTGGCAGCGAGCTCCTTGAGGCGGGCCTGCGTCTCCGGGTTGACCATGCCGGCGGAGATGATGATCTTGGCCGCGTCCTCGACACTCATCCTGACCGGCAACACGATTTTACGCGGGACGAAGCAGACGAACCCCGAGGGCGGCAGCATGCCGGTCGGCATGAACACGCTGATCAGGTCCTCGCCGGGAAACTCCTGCGAGATCTGCTCGGCCGGCTCGCCGGTGACGAACACGATCGACCAGATGCCCTTGGAGGGGAACTCCATCAGGCCGACCTTCTGAAAGCTCTGGTTCGGCGCCGAGGCCGTCACCACCGATTCGAAGATCTGCTTGAGGCCCTGATACACGTTGCGCACGATCGGCATGCGCCCGAGCGCCATCTCGCCGGCGCTGATCAGCGAGCGGCCGAGCAGGTTGGCCGCGAGCGCACCAATCAGCGTCAGCCCGATGATCGCAAACAACAGGCCGACGCCGGGGATGGGGAAGGGGACGTAGGATTCCGGATTGTAGATGCGTGGAATGTACGGCTTCACCCAGGCATCGATGATGTTGATGAAATACCACGCGATGTAGAGCGTGATGGTGACCGGCCCGACCACGACGAGCCCGGTGAGGAAGTAGTTGCGCAGGCGCGCGCCGGCGTGCGACGGCTCGGGCGCGGCATCGAACGCGAGCTTGGCCAGCCCCGCTCTCAGCTCGGCCGTCTCGTCCTTGACGGCCTTGGCCAGCTCCGCCTTGAGATCGTGCGCCTCCTCCGGCGCGTGACGCTGGCCTGGAGGGTTATTTTGATCCTGCATTGCGACGGCTCACGGTTGAGCGCTCTGACGCCATGAAGTGCGGCTGATCCATGCTAGCGCGCGGGCCAGACTCAATTCGTTCGCCATTGTCACATGAGATGGGGATGAGGCAAGGCCGCTTGGAGTCCTGCCTAACGGCGACCCCCGCACTGGGCCTCCAAGGCCGCCATTTTCGGGCTTTTTTTGCGAATTGAACTGGGATTATTGCGTAACCACGAGGCAATCCAGGCCGGTGCCCTTGAGTCGGGCACAGATCACGTTGGTCTCCTGCTGGGTGGCAAAGGGCCCAACCCGGACACGGTAGAACGAGCCCATATTGCCGACGACCGCCTGGTCGATCTCCATCTCCCGGGCGGCCAACAGGGCGCCATGCTCCTGCTTGACCTTGGCCGCCAATGCGTCCGCCTCGCCTTGCGTGCGCACGATCCCGACCTGGATGCGGAATTTGCCTTCGGGCTTGGCCGGCAAGGCACCGGTGACGACGGGGGTCGCGCCGCTCTGCACCTGCGTGTTGTTCGACCACCCGCTGGCTGCGGGTGCGCGCGGCTCGGCCTGACGGCGTACGACGGGGGCGGGTTCGGCTCGCTCGATCGGCGCCGCCGCGACGGTAGTTGGGGCGACAGCAGCGGGGGCCTTGGCTGCAGGGGCGGGCGCGACTGGCGCAGGCGACGGCGAGCCGCCGAACAGGTTGGCAAACAGGTCCCAGCCGCTCGATTGCTGCGCTGGAGCTGGCCGGGCGGCAGGTGGTTCGGTCGGAAGCCAAGTCGTCTCGGCACCCCAGGTTTTCGCTGCCGACGCCGTGCGCGTCGCAGCCGGGGCCTGGGCTTGCGGCGACGGAGCCGATGGCGCCTGTGCCATAGTCGGAGGAACGGCAGGCGCAATCGCCTCACCGGTTTCGGTCAGTCCCGCCTCTTGATAGGCCGACGATCGCTGGCGCAAGGCATCCCTGCGATCGCTGTCGCCGAGCCCGCCCTTGAGCCACAAGGCGCTCGTCAGATCGGCGATGGCCTGCGCCGGCTTCTTCTGCTGGCGGTAGGCGATGCCGCGATAGAGCAGCGCCTTGGCCATGAGCGCAGGCGGGAGGTTGCCGCCGGCGAGCGTGGTGCTCAAGGCAACGACGGCTTGGTCGGCCTTGCCGGCCTCCAGCTGCCTCGAGGCGGCATCGATGGCGCGCTGCGCCTCGACCGGATCCTGCTTCTTCTTCTTGGCCGGGGCTTTGGCGGGCGCGTCCTGGTCTTGCGCCTTGGCGGGAGCCTGCGATTCGGCGCCTACCGCACAGACCGTCGCCATGGCGACCGCAGCGATCGCCGCGATAACCAGCCTGCGCCAGCCTCGAGCCATGATCATGCTTCCCGTCACGTTTGCCGGACGCGAGACACCTCCACCCGGCAACTTAGCTAGTCGATCTGCGCGACGCAAACGGCGCGGCCGGTCTATTCGCCTATTCCACAGTAACCGACTTGGCGAGATTGCGCGGCTGATCCACGTCCGTCCCCATCTGTACCGCCGTGTGATAGGCGAGCAGTTGCACCGGCACGGCATAGAGCAGCGGATGGGTAAAGGGGTGCACCTTAGGCATCGGGATGTGGGCTTGCAGGGCGCAGCCGGCGCGCTCCGCCGGCGCGTCCGAGATCATGATCAGCTTGCCCCCGCGTGCGGCCACCTCCTGCATGTTGGAGACGGTCTTCTCGAACAGGTTGTCCTGCGGCGCCACGACGATCACCGGCACCGTCTCGTCGATCAGGGCGATGGGGCCATGCTTGAGCTCGCCGGCGGCGTAGCCCTCGGCGTGGATATAGGAGATTTCCTTGAGCTTCAGGGCGCCTTCGAGCGCGATCGGGTAGCTGATGCCGCGCCCCAGATAGAGCACGTCCCTGGCCTTGGAGAGCTCATGGGCCAGCTGCTCGTAGATCGTCTCGTTGCGCAGCAGCGTGGAGATGTGTCGAGGGATCTCGGCGAGCGCCCGGATCAGCTGCTCCTCTTGGCCCTCGTCGATGGTGCCCCGCGCGCGGCCGAGCGCAATCGTCAGGCACGCCAGCGCGCTCAGCTGGCAGGTGAAAGCCTTGGTCGAGGCGACACCGATCTCTGGCCCCGCCAGCGTCGGCAGAACCGATTGCGACTCCCGCGCGATCGTCGAGGTGCGCACGTTGACGATCGAGGCGATGCGCTGGCCCTGGCCCTTGCAGTAGCGCAGCGTCGCCAGCGTGTCGGCGGTCTCGCCCGATTGCGAGACGAACAGCGCCAGCCCGCCCGGCGGCAGCGGCGGCTCGCGATAGCGGAACTCCGACGCGATGTCGATCTCGACGGGAATGCGGGCATACCGCTCGAACCAATACTTGGCGATCAGGCCCGCGTAATAGGCCGTCCCGCAGGCCGAGATCGAAACCTGGGAGACGCGCGCCAGATCGAGGCCCGTCTCCGGCAGGGCCACGCGTCCCACGGCGAGATCGACGTAGTGGGCAAGGGTGTGGCTGATCACCTCGGGCTGCTCGTGGATCTCCTTTGCCATGAAGTGGCGGTGATTGCCCTTGTCGACCGTGAACGAGGTCGCCACCGACTTCGTCCGTGCGCGCTCCACGATCTTGCCCGAACGGTCGTGGATAGTGGCGCCCTGGCGCGTGAGCACCGCCCAATCGCCCTCTTCCAGATAGGTGATCTCGCTGGTGAAGGGCGCCAGCGCGATGGCGTCGGAGCCGAGATACATCTCGCCATTGCCGTGGCCGATCGCCAGCGGGCTGCCCTGGCGCGCGGCGATCATCAGATCGTCCTCGCCGGCAAAAATGATGGCGAGCGCGAACGCGCCCTGCAGCGCCTCGAGCGCCCGCTTGGTCGCAGCCACCGGCGCCAGACCTTCGCGCATGGCGTCGCTGATGAGATGGACGACCACCTCGGTGTCGGTGTCGGTGTCGAAGCGGTGGCCCTTGCCGATCAGACCCTTCTTGAGCTCGGCGAAATTCTCGATGATGCCGTTGTGGACCACCGACACGCGCTCGTTCATGTGCGGATGCGCATTGGTCTCGGTCGGGCGGCCGTGCGTGGCCCAGCGCGTGTGGCCGATGCCGGTGCGTCCCTGCAGCGGCTGGTTGGAGAGCCGCACCTCCAGGTTCTTCAGCTTGCCCTCGGCGCGGCGGCGATCGAGACGACCGTTCTCCACCGTGGCAACGCCGGCGGAATCGTAACCGCGATACTCGAGCCGCCGCAGCGCGTCGACGAGATGGCCCGCCACGGGCTCCTTTCCGAGAATGCCTACGATGCCACACATGCCTGCTGCCCCGTTGTTCCGTCGGCTGCCAACCTCGCCTGTTGGTACCGCCAACCGAGCCCAACGTTCAATTCAATCTCTGTTTCGTGGTTTTTCCATGTGGCATCAGCCACTTTTCTTGCGTTTGCCCATGGCCGCCCGGAACTTTGCCGCCCAGCCCGGACGCTGATCCTGCGGGCTGCGCTCCAGCGCCAGGGCGTCGGCCTCCACGTTCTTGCTGATGACGCTGCCCGAGCCGATGTAGGCGCCGTCGCCGATCTTGACCGGGGCAACGAGCGAGGTGTTGGAGCCGACGAAGGCTCCCTTGCCGACATCCGTGAAGTGCTTGTTGAACCCGTCGTAGTTGCAGAAGATGGTGCCGGCGCCGATGTTGGTGCCCTCGCCCACGCGCCCGTCGCCGATGTAGCTGAGGTGATTGGCCTTGGCGCCCGCCTCGAGCGTGGCGTTCTTGACCTCGACGAAGTTGCCGACCCGTGCACCGGCGCCGATGTCGGTGCCCGGCCGGAACCGCGCGAAGGGCCCGACGCGCGCGCCGGCCCGGATCCGCGCGCCGACGAAGTGGCAGTTGGCCATGATGTGGGCGCCGTCCTCGACCACCACGCCGGGGCCGAAAAAAACATTGGGCTCGATTGTGACGTCGCGGCCGATCGCCGTGTCGAAGCTCAGCCACACCGTCTCCGGCGCCACCAGCGTGGCGCCCTGCTCCATGGCCCTGCGCCGGGCACGCGTCTGATAAACCGCCTCGGCCGCGGCCAGCTGCTCGCGCGAATTGATGCCCAGCGCCTCTTCCTCCGAGCACCGCACCGGCTGCGTCACCAGCGCGCCTGCAGCCGCAATAGCGACAATGTCGGTCAGGTAGTACTCGCCCTGCGCGTTGCGGCTGCCGATGCGCGAGAGCAGCCCGACGAGGTCCGGCACGCGAAACGCCATGCCGCCGCCGATGCACAGCCCCAGGCTGCGCTCGGCTTCGGTGGCGTCGCGGTGCTCGCGGACGGCTATGACGTGCCCCTTGTCGTCGAGCAGCAGCCGCCCGTAGCCAGTGGCATCCTCGGCCTCGAAGCCCAGCGCCGCGATCTGCGCGCCGCTATCGAGCGCGCCGACCAAGCGGCGCAGCGTGGCAGGCTCGACCAGCGGGGTGTCGGCAAACAGCACGATCACGTCGCCCTCGTGCCGCTCGAGCGCGGGACGCGCCGCCAGTACCGCGTGCGCCGTGCCGGCCTGCGTTGCCTGCTCGAAGATCTCGATACTTGGCGCAACCCGCGCCGCCTCGGCCCGCACGGCCTCCATGCCGGGCGCCACTACCAGAGCAAGCTTCGCCGTGCCCGCCGACCGCACCGTGTCGAGCACATGCGCCAGCATCGAGCGGCCGGCGATGGCGTGCAGCACCTTCGGCCTCTCGGACCGCATGCGCACGCCTTTGCCGGCAGCCAGAATGACGATCAGCAGGGGTTGGTCGGTCATGTCGAACAGATCGTGTTGCAGCTACTCATGCGCCGAAGGGTCCACACGCAACGAGCGTGCCACCGCCATCACGCCGGCGTGCCGCAGCGAGCCTGAGCCCGGGCAACTCAGTCGGATACCACCAAGGTCCATGCGCGGCACCTCGGGTCGCACGCTGGGTCTCATGGACAACAACCTATGGCACTTCGAACACAGTTCCACAATCCAGGCCCCCGCCCCTGGGCACTCACGTTGACCGCTCCCCCGGCCTTTGAGACCGTTCTAGACGATTCGAATCGCGTCTGGTCCAGCGTGCGCGGAACGACCCCGGCTCTAGCAACCAAGAGGCGCCTGGCCATGGCGGCACACGCTGTTCATCACCCTCGATCAGGGCGTTTCGTCAAGGCCTACCTCCTCACGTGGGGATTGCTGGCCACTGGCGCGCTCACCTACCTCGGCTCGCTCGCCTGGCAGCCGGAGCTGCTCGCCACGCCTCCGCCGCGCACGCTGGTGACCGCGGCCGAGCCAGAGCCTGATCCAGCCCTGCGCACGGCCAACAAGGCGCTCGCCGAGATCGGCACGGTGCAGCGCAGCGTCGGCGAGATCCAGCGCGATGTCCGCCAGCTGAAGGAGACCGTCGAGCAGCACGAGACGCAGGGCAAGGTGGTTCGGTCGCGGCTGGCCGCGCTCGAGGAGCGTGCGACGACGCCCGAGGTGCCGGTTGCGGCAGCGGCCCCGACTCCGGCACCTGCCGTCACGCCGAAGGCAGCCGAGAAGGCGCGCAAGCTCGACGCGGCCAAGGCTCACGTCAAGACCGCCGAGCCGCGGCCGACGACGCGCGTCATCACCACGATCGAGGGGCCGAAGCCGGCCAATGAGGCGGTTCCGATCGAGACCGGCAGCATCGCGCAGGCGCCCATCGTGTTCGGCAATGCCGTGGTCACGACGGCCCCGGCCTCCGTGGTCACCACCACCTCGGTTGCGCCGCCGACACCCGCCGCGCCTACCCGCTACGCCGTCCAGCTTGGCGCGGGTCCCTCGCCCGATGCCCTGCGGTTGACCTGGAGCCTGCTCGCCGAGCGTCACGGCGCCGCGCTCGCATCTCTTCAGCCCCACTTCGTGGCGCCGCGCAACGCCGGCGGGCCCTATCGCCTGGTCGCCGGGCCGCTTCCCAGCAAGGCCGATGCGGACAAGATCTGCACGGAGATGGGAGTGGGCCGCAACGGCTGCTTCCCCACCACCTTCGTCGGCGAGCCGCTGTAGGTCAGCCGACGCTCGGGCCTTGCCGCGGCCCCCTTCTTCGCCCTACCTACGTGAGGCGAAGCAGAGGCATTTCGCGTGCGGCTCTCAGACCTGACCGAGGCGACGGCAGACGCCCTCAAGAACGCGGGCGAGCTGCTGATCGGCCTCGCGACGCCCACCGTGCGCCTCGGCGTGACCGGGCTTGCGCGCTCGGGCAAGACCGTGTT
>DATEVP010000117.1:0-6734 GCA_035258465.1 Hyphomicrobiaceae bacterium | reverse complement strand
AGCGCGCCGGCGATCTGGTTGGGCGCCAGCGCCTCGCCCAGGATCAGCACCCCGAGCGCCGTGGCGGTGACCGGGATCAGCAGCGTCACCAGCATGACGTTGGTCGGGCCGGCCGTGGCGTTGATGCGGAAGAACACCACGTAGGCGAGCGCCGTGGAGAAGAGGGCGAGGCCGACGACGGCGGCCATCGCCGTCGCGCTCGGCACCGGCAACGCCCAGAAGCGGTCGACGCAGGCCGCGAGCGGCGCCAGCATCACGGTGGAGCACAGGAGCTGGGCCGCGGCCGAAACCAGCGGCGGCGTGCCGCGCAGGCGTCGCATCCACAGCGCCGCGAAGCCGTAGGACAGCGCTCCGGCAAGAATGCAAAGCATGCCGACGGCGCTCGCCGTGTCCAAGCCCAGCGCCGCCGGCCCCATCAGCACCGCGACGCCGGCGATGCCGAGGCCGACGCCCACGAGCTTGGCGGCGCTCAGCGGCTCGCCGGCGAACAGGCGGGCGAGGAGAAGCGTGAACAGGGGCGTGGTGGCGTTGAGGACGGCGGCCAGCGCGCTGGCGATGCGGGTCTGGCCGTACACCATCAGCGTGAACGGTGTGACGTTATTCAGCAGCGCCAGCACGACATAAGGCCGCCACGCGGCCGGCGTCGCCGGCAGGCGATAGCCGGCGATCAGCGCCAACGGCGCCAGCAGAAGGGCGGCAAGCGCAACGCGCGCCGTCACCAGCGTCAGCGGCGGCAGGGCCTGCAGCGCAACGGCGACGAAGAAGAACGTCGCCCCCCACAGCACCGAGAGCACGAGCAGCAGGATCCAGTCGGCGGCGCGCATGGGGTGTGGCCCGGGAAAGGAGGACGGCGGGTTGATAGGCGGGCCGCCCGGCCCGGTCCACCCGTTTCCGGTGATGTCCGGAAGGGCCTGCGGCCTTGCCTATCGGCCGAGGCTGGGCAGCCAGGTCGCCAGCTGCGGATAGGCGCCGAGGATCACGATCACGATCAGCAGGCAGACCCAATAGGGCACCGAGCCGGCGAAGATTTCCCCGGTGCCGACATTCTCCTGGGGCAAGGCCGCTTTCACGGTGAACACGAGGATGCCAAAGGGCGGCGTCAGCAGGCCGGTCTCGATGGCGATGATGCCGAGGATGGCAAAGGCGATCGGGTCGTAGCCGAGCGCGACCGCGATGGGCGCGAACACCGGCACCGTGAGCAGGATGATCGAGATGGAGTCGATGATGCAGCCGAGCACGAACCACACCAGCACCATCACGGTCAGGATCTGCCATGGCTCCAGGCCCGAATCCAGGAACAGCGCCTTGGCCGCACCGGTGACCCCCGTCATGGAGAGCACGCGGCTGTAGAGCTGCGCCATCACCAGCAGCAGCAGCAGCGGTGCGGAGGTGCGTCCCACCGTCAAGATCACCTCGAAGATCTCGCGCACGCGCATGCCCTTGAAGATCGCGACCAGCAGCGCCAGCGCCGCGCCGACGCCAGCGCCTTCGGTGGGGGTGAAGTAGCCCAGCCAGATTCCGCCGAGCACGCTGACAATGAGCGCGATCACGCAGAGCGTGCTGACGAGCGCCGCGCGGAACTGGGCGTCGTCGAGCGGCGCGGCTTGCTGCGGCGGCGTGGCGGGTGCGGCCGCGCCGGCCGAGCGCGCCACCTTGCGCGCCTCGCCGACGCGCTCGGGCTGCGTCACGGCGACGAACACAATGTAGAAGGAATAAGCGGCGACCACGATGAAGCCCGGAATGATCCCGGCGATGAACAGCTTGCCGATCGCCTGCTCGGTCAGCACCCCCCACACGATCATCAGCACCGACGGCGGGATCAGCATGCCGAGGCAGGCGCTGCCGGTGATGCAGCCGAGCGCGAACTTGCGCTCGTAGCCGTGCCGCCGCATCTCGGGCCAGGCGATGCGCGAGAAGGCGGCTGCCGCGGCTATGCTGACACCCGTGACGAACGCGAACACGGCGTTGGCCAGCACGGTGGCGATGGCCAGGCGGCCGGGCACCCGGCGCGTGAGGCGATTGATCAGCGCGAACAGATCGGTCGCCGCCCCGCACCTGGCGAGAAACTCGCCCATCAGCATGAACAGCGGGATGACGGCGAACACATAGTCGCGCAGCGCCTCGTAGGCGGTGCTGGCGATGAAGATGCGCACCACCTCGATGTCGCCCTGCATCAGGTAGATGCCGAGCGCCGCCGTGATGCCGAGCGCCACGGCGATGTGCACGCCGGAAAACACGATGACGAAGAGCACGGTGATCAGGGTCGCCATTTGCCAGGCGTCGAACATGCGTGCTCCGGTTCAGTGGCTCGTCGCGGCGGTTGCCGGCGGCGCGCCCTTGCGCACGGCATCGAGATTGCGCAGCATCAGCAGGAAATAGCTGAGCGCCGCCAGCGCCGTGCCGCCCACGATCGAGAAGCGGGCGGGCCAGGCGGGGATGCGCAGCGCACCCTCGCCCTCGAACTCGCCCGAGCGCCAGGCATGCGCGGCGCCGTCGATGCCGCCCCAGCAGATCAGCGCGAACAACAGCACGCCCAGCAGCGCACCCAGCGCCGCCAGCAGCGACTGCACGCGCAGCGGCAGGTGGGCCGTGAAGGCATCGGTGTTGATCATGCCGCCGCTGCGGATGGCAAAGGCCGCCTGCAGGTAGCAGATCACCACGATCGAATAGGAGACGATCTCGGGAGTGCCCTTGACGGGGCGGTTGAAGAGCACGCGGCCGCTCACGTCGGCCACCACCACGAAGCACAGCGCGAAGGCCAGCAGTGCGGCCAGCGCCAGCAGCGTCCTGCTGATCCACTCCAGCGCCTTGTCCAGCATGCGAAGAGCCTCCGCGCCGCGCGGCTCGATCGGAGCAGCCGGAATGCCGATGGCCGGCATCCCGGCCGCAGCCGTCAGGCGATCATTTCACCTGATAGCGCACGGGCCACTTGTGGCCGAGCTTCTCGGCCTCCTCCAGGGCGAGTTTGAGCACCTGGGACGCTGGCAGTCCGGCCTTGTCGAGCTCGTCCGCCTTCTCCTGCGGCCAGCCCTTCAGCGACGTGGCCCACTCGACGCGCACGTTGTCGGGCAGCTGCCGCACCGCGGCGCCTCCGCTCTTGAGCTGCTCGAGCTGCTTGGGATAGTTGGCCTGGTTGACCGTGCCGGTCCTGGCCTCGTACTCGCGGCCGACCTCGAGCATGATGTCCTGCACCTCCTTGGGCAGCTTGCCCCAGCGCGCCTTGTTGACGGTGAGGCCGTGCCAGGTGATCGCCCCGAAGCCGATCTCGGTGTAGTACTTCGCCACCTCGTTGAGCTTGAAGTTGACGACGCCGGACGGGAACATGATCCAGCCGTTGTAGACGCCCGTCTGCAGCGAGGTGTAGGCCTCCGGCAGCGAGGACTGCACGGGAACCGCGCCGGCATACTCCAGCCACTTGAGATTGAGGCCGGCGCCGGCAAGCTTGCGGCCCTTGAGATCGGCGATCGTATTCCACTCGAAGGTGGTGGACAGGTTGTAGCCGTTGTCGGCGATCAGCCCGATCAGAACCTGGTTGTACTTGTCCTCGAGCACCTTGCTCATGAACGGCACCTTGTCGTAGACGGCGCGCCCCAGCTTGACGCTGATCACCGGGTCCATGGTGCCGAAGGGGAGCATGACCTGGAAGGCGTGCAAGGGCAGGTTGGAAGGCTCGAAGCAGAAGCAATAGCCGCCGACGTCGATGATGCCCGACTGCACGCCCTCCAGCGTGTCGGCCACCTTCACCATGGCGCCGCCGTAGCCCTCGATGAACTCCACCTTGTGCTTGGTGCGCTCGGCGACGCGCTTGGTCACCTCAGGCACGAAAAAGCTCTGCATCAGGTTGACGTAGGTGTTGACGGCCGGGTGGCCCGAGGCAATGCGCAGCCTGATGTCCTCGGCGCTTGCCCCATTCGACGAGATGGCCATGACAAGGCCCGCGCCGAGCGCAAGCCGCCCCCACGGGCGCAGCGCGCCACCGACCGAGATCGACATGTTTCCTCCGATTGAGCTAGCTGTGCATTTGTTGCTTGATTGGCGTTGCCCGGCGAGCGCCAGTTCTGCGCCGCCGGCCACGCGTCGTTTCTCCCAAAGCGCCATCATTGGCTCAGACCCGCTGCAATCGGTCAAGCCCGACGTGAACGATCCGCTCGCTGTGGAAACGACGGGTTGCGTCCGCGTCGAGATTCAGCCTCGCGGCAAGACCTGCGCGAGCGCGGCCGGGAAGTCGCGGTAGTGCTCGATGACGGCGTCGGCGCCGAGCTCGGCGACGGGCCGCGTCGTGTAGCCGAACGTCACCCCGATCGAGGGCACGCCGGCGGCCATCGCCGTGGCGAAGTCGACCTCGCTGTCGCCCACCATCACGGCGCGCTCGGTCCGGCCGCCGGCACGCTCGATCGTGCCGGTCAGGTGCCCGGGCGCGGGCTTGAACTCCGCGAAGGTGTCGCGGCCGGCGATGGCGCCGAACTTCTTGTCGAGCCCGAGCTCCCGCAACAGCGCCAAGGTGAGCCCCTCGTACTTGTTGGTGCACACCCCGAGCCGCGCGCCCGCGCCGAGCAGCGCATCGAGCAGCTCCGGCACCCCCTCGAACGGCCGGCTGCCGACGGCGATGTTGTCGGCGTAGAAGGCGAGGAACGCCTGGTGCAGCCGCCGCTGCTCGTCTTCGCCCACGGTGGCATTGCGAAAGCGCAGGCCCGCATCGATCATGGCCTTGGAGCCGTGGCCGATGAAGGGATGCAGCTGCGCCACCGTCACCGGCTCCAGCCCGATCAGCCCCAAGGCATGGTTGGTGGCCAAGGTCAGGTCCGGGGCCGTGTCGATGAGCGTGCCGTCGAGGTCGAAGACGATGGTGGCGTCGCGCAGGGAGGAGAACATGAAGACCGTGGTGCTGGATGAGCGCGGCACCCTATTCGGCCTCGCGCGCGCTGTCACCTGAGGCCGCAAGGGCGAGCGATTTGCTTGGCGGTCGGTCAGTTGTTATGGCAACGGAGCATCTAATCCGGCGAGCCGTACCTTCTAAGTCTCGTGACCAAGCTATGCCAGAAGCCATACAGACCGAATTTCAACAGTGCCACTCCCGCCCCGATCAAAGCCATCACCGCCACAAGCCACTCGGCCACATCTCCGACCCTCCCAAAGTCTTTGTATTCGGGAATGGGTGTTGGCTCCCGAACCTCCACTTGCCCGAATAGCCCCCCGATAGCAGCCACGCACAGCGCAAGCGCCACGGCACCGAGAAGGCCCCACATATAGACCTTCCACATGTGCCTAACTTGGCCGACCACCGTCACTCCGGACCTCACCTATGGCTCTCCCATATCAGCCTACGCTGCCGCCCCGCTCTTCTCAATTCTCGCTGCTTTGCCCCAATTGCATTGTAGGAACGGCGAATCCTCTGACCTCGCTCAGGAGACCCCAATGTCCCTTGTTGGTTTCGAGCGCCGCAAGCTTCTGATCGGCGTCGGCGCCGCCCTCGTCCTCCCGCCGTTCTCGGCGAGCGCGGCCGGCGCCGACCTCGTCGTGACGCCGGGCCAAACCGAGGGGCCCTATTTTCCCACCTCGCTGCCCGCCGACATGGATGCCGACCTCGTGCGCGTCAAAGGGCAGGCGGCGCAGGCCGTCGGGCAGGTCACGCACATCTCCGGCCGCGTCCTCGACAAGCGTGGTGAGATCGTGCGCGGCGCGCTCGTGGAAATCTGGCAGTGCGACGCGCGGGGCGTCTACAATCACCCCGGCGACCCCGGCCTCAAGCGGCGCGATGCGGCCTTCCAGGGCTACGGGCGCAGCGAGGTCGATGCCGCCGGCCGCTACGCCTTCCGCACCATCCGGCCCGTCGCCTATGCCGGGCGCACGCCGCACATCCATTTCAAGGTGCATGCCCCGGGCGTGGGCCGGCTGACGACGCAGATGTACGTCGCCGCCGAGCCGCAGAACGCGCGCGACTTCGTCCTGAGCGGCATCCGCGACCGCCGCGCGCGGGAGAGCGTGATCGTGCACCTCGAGGCCGCCGATAGCGTGGAGGCAGGCGCGCTGGCCGGCACCTTCGAAATCGTGCTCGCGGCCTGAGAGATCCTGCGTACCTGCCGATGCGCCGCGATCGTGTTGCCCAGCGGGCGGGCAACCGCCGCCCAACATTCGGTCGCGCGGGAACCCGACGGCGCCTCCAACCGTGGCAATATTGGTGTGCTGCGGCACCCGAGCCACACCTCAGGTGGGACGCGTGCTGCGAATCGCAGCACAATCCGGTGCATGCAACGTGTCGCACCCGTGCAGCCATGCCGGGCACGACGTTTGCAAATCGCAAGTCGCGAGTTGCGATTGCGGATCGTGTGTAAGCCGGAACGGCGAACAAGTGCGCGTGTCGGCAGATCGGGACGGAAATCAGCTCAAGGGGAGGTGGAGCCAGGCACAACACTGGAATAGACGAGGCACGCCATGTCGAAGAAATGGTTCTTGGCCGCACTGCTAGCGGCCGCGGCGCCCGCGGCGGCGCACGACTGGTACCCGATGGAATGCTGCAGCGGCATGGACTGCGCGCCCGTCGAAAAGGTCGAGATCCTGCAGGGCCCGGCGATGGCCAGCATGCTGGGAGCCACGGCCAGCACGCCGATGAGCAGCTTGATGCTCGTCACCTCCAAGCACGGCACCGCCATTGTGCCCGCCAACTTCCCGCGACGCGAATCCAAGGACCATCGCATGCACGTGTGCATGCGGCCCGGCGAGGGCGGCACCATGCG
>DATEVP010000116.1:0-8153 GCA_035258465.1 Hyphomicrobiaceae bacterium | reverse complement strand
AGCGCCACGGTGATCGCGGCCGAAGTCATCGGCGAGCTTGCGCGCCTTGCCGACCTGCCGGTGCCGCGGGTCAGCAACATCGCGGCTGCGCTCGATCAGGCGGCCGAGGTCATTGACCGTGCCTACGGCAAGGGCGCGTCGGGGATTTTGCAGCGCGTGACGGTTAACCCTGGTCTGATCCGCGGCGGCCTCAAGGTCAACATGGTCGCCGCCGATTGCGAGTTCGAGGTGGACATTCGACTGCCCATCGGCGTAACGGCGCCCGCGATCCTGACCGAAGTGGACAAGATCATCGCGCGGCATCCCGAGGTCAGCTACGCGCGGGACATCTACGATCCACCGAGCTGGAACGCGCCCGATGCCGAGATGGCGGAAATCGTCAGACGAAATGCGCGTGCGGTCGCCGGCATCGATCCGACACCGGTCGTGAGCCTCGGCGGCACCGACGCGCGGCTGTGGCGCTACAAGGACGTCCCCGCCATCGTTTACGGCCCTTCGCCAACCGGCATGGGCAGTGTAGACGAGCATGTGACAGTCGAGGAATTCCTAAACGTCGTGCGCTGCCATGTACTGTCGGCCTTCGACTACATGAGCCGCGCTGGCTGAGACTAGGCTCATCCACCTCGTTGCCTTCGGCGCTCGGCCCGCTCGGCAAAGAAGCGGCGCATGGCTTCCTGCGGCTCGCCGGAGGCGTAGGCCTCGGCCTGGATCGCGCCACCGCCCGCGAATGCCTCGTCGAAGACGGCTTGCGTCACCTGGCGGAACCGGCGCTTGTTCAGCCGCATGGCGATCGGCGGCTTGGCTGCCATCAGCTCGGCGATCTCGCGCGCCTTCGGTATCACCTGGTCGGGGCGCTCGACCAGGTAGTGGATGAGACCGATGGCGTGAGCCTCCGCGGCCTCCATCAGGCGGCCGGTGAGGGTCAACTCGACGGTGCGTGAAAGACCGATGCGGTCGATCATGAGCATGGGTCCGAGCACGCTGGGAATGCCGGCGTTGATCTCCGGCTGGCCGAGGCGCGAGCCGGAACAGCCGACGCGCACGTCCGTCAGCATCACCGCCTGGAAGGCTGAGCCGGCCGCCAGTCCGTTGAGGGCGGCGATGCAAGGCTTGTCGAGCCCTCGGATCGCCTCATAGAAGGAGTGCCATGACTGAAACCAGTCTGCCCCCTCCGCACCAGATTTGAACTTCGCGGTCTCGTCGAGATCCTGGCCGGCGGAGAAGGCGCGATCGCCGGCACCCGTCAGAATAATGGCGCGAACGCCGGCTCGCTTGTTCCAGTCCTCGAGCACGGCGCTGATCTCAGCGCGCATCGGCGTGTCCCAGGCATTGAGCTTCCATGGCTTATTGAGCGTAATCGTGCCGATGCCAGCCGAGATGTCAGTGAGGATCGCCTCGGTCATGTCGTGCTCCCTATCCCCGCGCCGGTCGCCGCGCCCAACGGGCGCCTGCACGCAGCAAGAACTTCTTGCCTGCACCGTGAGTCTGAGGGCTTAACATAGCGGCGTCCAGACCCGCGAGGGTATGCCGCAATCGTGGTTCGCGAGGATGCAGGTGATGGTGCAATCGACACCTTACTGGTGGGAAACCGCACCACCGAGCGCCCCGCCTCAGGTCGCCGTGCGCTCCAAATGCGACGTCGTCATCGTCGGGGCCGGCTACACCGGGCTGAGCGCCGGCCTGACGCTTGCCCGCGCCGGCCGCGACGTTCAGATTTTCGATCGCCAGCGGCCGGGCGAGGGTGCCTCGACCCGCAACGGCGGCATTGCCAGCGGCAGCATCCGGCCCAGTTACAGGCAGATGGTGCGGAGATTCGGCAAGGCGCGTGCCGCCGCGATTCAATTCGAAGCCAAAGCTGCGCGTGAGGATCTGGCCGCTTTCATCGCGCACGAGGCGGTCGACTGCGAGTTTCAACTGACCGGTCGTTTCACCGGGGCGGCAATAGCTTCTGAGTACGAGGGACTTGCGCGCGAGGCCGATCTTTTGCGCAAGGAGCTCAAGGTTGAGGCCTACGCTGTACCCCGGTCGGAGCAGCACGGCGTGCTCGGCACTGAATTCTATCATGGGGGTCAGCTGCGCAACGATATTGGCGGCTTGCATCCGGCCAAGTTGCATCACGGCCTGCTGCGGTTGGCGCAGGATGCCGGTGCACTGGTCCACGGCGAAACAGCGGTCCTCGGCTTCGTCCAAAAGGCTGGCGGCTACGAGGTCGAAACGGCGCGCGGCAGAGTGCAGGCCGACCACGTGATCGCCGGCACCAACGGCTACACCGACGGCTTTGATCCGTGGCTGCGCCGCCGGCTCGTGCCCGTGCGCAGCCGCATCATCGCCACGGCGCCGTTGTCGAACAACTTGATGGCCGAGCTGATGCCAAGGGGCGTGATGTGCGCCGAGACGCGCAAGCTGCACTACTACTATCGCCCATCGCCCGACCGTACGCGCATCCTGTTTGGCGGCCGTGACGGCACCATTGCCGGCGAACCGGCTTGGCCGACGGACAACTTGCGCCGCGCGCTCAGCGACATTTTTCCCGTGCTCGATGGAGTCGACATCACGCACAGTTGGTATGGCCATGTCGCCATGAACCGCGACATGATCCCGCGCATCTTCTCGCGCCAAGGCATGCGCTACGCCGTTGGCTACTGCGGCTCCGGCGTGGTGTGGGCGCGCTGGGCAGGCCAGAAAGCCGCTTGGCAGATCCTCGGCGATGAACGGGGCGGGTCCGCTCTCGACTTCCGTCCGCCGGCCGCCGTTCCGCTCTTCAACGGCAAGCCCTGGTTCCTGCCGCTTGTCTTCGCGGGGTTGACGCTCCAGGACCGGCTCAACCGGCCGCGCCGAAGACAGCAGCGGCCCAGCGCACGGTGAGAGATCCTTCAAGCTGGGAACTCTGAGTCCGAACGTGAACGGCGACTTCAGGGCACCAGCACTTCGGGATTGACGATATTGGGAGGTCTGCGCCCTTCGAGCAGCGCCAGGATGTTGTCGACGACCGTGTTGGCCATCTTCTCCCGCACCTCGACCACGGCGCTACCGAGATGAGGCGTCAACACTACGTTCGGGAGTTTCAGCAAGCCGGGCTCCGCCGCCGGCTCGCGCTCGAAGACATCGAGGCCGGCGCCGGCGATCTTGCGCTCGACGAGCGCGCGCACGAGCGCGGCCTCGTCGACGATTGGCCCGCGTGCCGTATTGATCAGAATGGCCGTTGGCTTCATGAGCGCGAGCTCGTGTGCGCCGATCTGATGAACGGTCTCGGGCCGCATCGGCGAATGCAGCGAGACGAAATCCGACTCCGCCAGCATCTGGTCGAGCGGTGTGTAGATCATGCTCAGCCTGCGCTCGTCGTCTTCCGCCATGCGACGCGGACCCCAATAGAGCACCCGCATGCCGAACCCGTGCGCGCGGCGGGCGACGGCCTGGCCGATGCGTCCCTTGCCGCCCACCAATCCGATCGTCTTGTTCCAGACGCCGGCGCCGAGCAGGTGGGAGGATTGCGAGCCGGGGAAGATGCCGCGGCGGACGAGCCGGTCGCCTTCGACAACGCGCCTGGCCACGGCCAGCAGCAAGGCGAACGCGGTATCGGCCGTCGACTCGACGGCCAGTGCCGGCACCACCGTCACCGGGATCTTCCGCGCCGTCGCTGCCGCGATGTCGGTGTTGTCGGGAGTGATCGACATCGATGCGATCATGCGCAGGCCCGGATTGGCTTGGATGACCTCGCGATCCACCTTGTCGTGCAGCAACGAGAAGAGAATGTCGTTGCGGCGCACGCCGGCGATCAGCGCAGCCTTGCCCAGTATGCAGCTCGCCTCGGGATTGACTTCGACGTCGGCAACAACGCGCAGCCGCTCGATTGCGCTGGCGGCAACGGGCTGAGTGACGAAGACGCGTGGGCGCATCAGCGCATCCACCGCACGACACCCGCGATGCCATCCACCGCGACCTGGGAGCCGTCGGGGATGCGCTTCGTCGCGTCGAGCACGCCGAGCACCATGGGAATGCCGCGCTCGCGCGCAAGCGAGGCGAGATGCGACGTCGAGCCGCCCAGCTCGGCGACGACGCCGGCAACCCGCGGCAAGATATGGCTCAGGGCCGGGCCGGCGACCCGCGTGACCAGCACGTCGCCCGCGGCCACGCGCGAGAGCTCGCACTCGCAGTTGACCACGACGGCGCGTCCCGACCCCCAGCCGATGCCGGCGGGATGACCGTTGAGCCCGGGGTGCTTGAGCCAGATTTCGTCCGGCACCTTGGTCGGCTCGACGTGCAACGGCCGCGCCTGCAGCAGCTTGAAGCCTGCATCGTCCGCCGCCCACTCGATTTCGACCGGCGTACCTAGAACGCTTTCCGCCTTGCGCAGCATCCGGCCGAGCGTGACCGCCTGGCCCGGGCTCAGGCATGGCTCGCGCACGAGATCTGCAGGCACCGCCTGTGGCATTGCGCCGATGCCGTGGCCGCACGTTTCGCGGTGATCCTTGCGGCCAGCTTCAATGCTGCGCACGACGCATTCGCGCGTGAGCGAAATGCGGTCGGGCACCACCTCGCCCTGCGCAATCGCAGAGCCGAGGCCCCAGGTCGCGCTGATGAGCATCTGGCCGTCGGCGGTTTCACTCAGACCGCCGCCCGAGGCGCGCGCATTCACCAGGGGCTGAACCAAGACAGCCATGGCGGTTGCAGCGGGGCCGAGGTCGTGATTGGCCATGTAGCGCCGGGCGGTCGATGTCCACAGCGCGGCCCAGCAGGCGCGCACGGCCGTGAGGAAGGCCGCCTCGTCCTCGATGCCGAGAAAGCTCTCGAACTGGCCGGCGAAATTCGCGCCCTTGCGATCCTCGATGAGGGCGCTGGAGCGCACCACGCCGGGCTCTCCGCTTGCCGCGCGCTGCGCGCGCCACGCCGCGAGCAGCGGCTCGAGAAGGGTTGGCGAGATCGGCCCCTCGTGGAGCCCGAGTCGGATCTCGACCGACAGCCGGCGGGCGGCGACCGCATCGGCAGCGGCGAAGGCTTCGATCATGGGCACGAGCCCAAGCTCTGCGATCTGCAGCCGGTAGGCATCGGCGGAGAGGCAGAAGCCGTCGGGCGTCGGCAGGCCGGCGCGATCGAGTTGGGCGAGGTTGGCAGCCTTCGGACCGACGCGATCGGGATCGGTCGCAGCGGCGGCGGTGAGCGGGACGATGAATTCAGTCATGAACGGGCCCTACGCTGGCTCGTCCCGAGCGATGCAGGGCAGGGGCTCGAGCCCGGCCATCCCGCTCGGGAGAGCACACCTATCCAAGAAGCTATTTCACATGATCGCCGTAGCCGGGGATCGGATCGACGACCGTGATCTGCTTGACGGGGAAGTTGGAGATGATCTCGATCGAGTCCTTGTGGACGATCAGCATCTCCTCGATGCGCACGCCGTAGCGGAAGCGCTTGCCGTGCTGGGTCTCCAGCGCGAAGGTCATGCCCTCCTTGATCTCGACGGGATGGTCGAGCGACCAGATGCGCGAGATCACCGGCGGGTCGTATTGCGCGAGCCCGAGGCCGTGGCCCCAGAGGTTGGCGGCCGCCTGATCCTCCTCGTGGTAGCCCCATGCGTCCTTGGCGGACGGCCACTTGAGAGCAATCTCGCGGGTCGTGGTGCCGGCCTTCACCGCGTTGATCGAATCGTAGAGCCAACCGAGCGCCTCGGCGTACGTATCCTTCTGCTCCTGAGTGGGTTCCTTGCCGACGCAGTAGGTACGGTAGTAGCAGGATTTGTAGCCGTTCCAGGTGAGCGCGGCCAAATCCATGAACACGATGTCGCCGGGTTGGATGATGCGGTCGGAGAAGTTGCGCCAGTTCGGCCATGTGTTCGGACCGGACGACACGATCACGTCCTCGACATCCTCCATGCCGGGGATGTTGTAGAGGTACTTCATGAGGTGTGCGGTCACCTGGTTCTCGGTGATACCGGGGCGGAGGAACTTCATGCATTCCCAGTGCGTGGCATCGCCGATGGCGCCGACGATGCGCATGCATTCTTGCTCATCGACGTTCTTGACCGCGCGCGCCTCCATCATCGGCGTCATGCCGTCGACCCAATCGATCTTCTTCTCCTCGAAGATACGCAGCATGTTGATGTCGACGAAGTCGCAGCCGAGCTTCTGCCCGGCGACACCGTGGCGCTTCATCTCCTCGAGGATGGCGTTGGTGAACTTGCTCACCTGCTGGATGGAGGCCGGGCCGGCCGCACCTTTGATCCAGGCGTAGGAATAGCGGATGTTCTCCTTCGGCAGCCAAGGCGTATGGCGCTCGATCTGGAAGCCGAGGTCGCCCTGCTCGAACAAGACCGGCTGGCCATCGCCGCACAGCAGCGCGTAGCGCAAGCCGGGCTTCAGCCGGTTCCAACCGGGCGTGAGTGTCCCCGTGATGTAACGCACGTTCTCGTCGTACATGCACAGCACGGCGCCAAGGCCGTGCTTCTTCATCATCTCGCGTGCACGCTCGGTTCGGTATTTGCGCAGGCGGTCCCAGTTGATCCGCTGCTGCCAATCCATTCCGACGATGCCGAAGTTCGCCGTACCCATGTAGACCTCCCCGACTCGATGTGCGCGAGCCCACGCGGCGCAATCGACTGCTGTCACGATGCTAATTCAAGCAACGGCCCATAACTTGACGTTGGTCAAGGTTGTCGTCCGTCACGATTTAGGCCCAGGAAGCAGAGGCAGGTCAAGCATGTGGTTCCTCACGCGCCTGTCCTTCCACGCCCGTGCTGGACGCATCAACGTCTATCGGCTCTTCACCGTGACGCTCGTGATCGCCGGGGCGCTGTCCGGGCTGGCAGGCGGCCTGCATGCGCCCCTGATCATGGTCGACCCGCAGATGGGGCTCGAGGTGCTGGCGATGGCCTTCATGGTCGTCATCATCGGCGGTCTCGGCACCATCAAGGGCATGTTGGTGTCCGGCTTCCTCCGTCGGACAAGTGGTATCCCTCGGTTCCCTGATCTATGCGCCGCTGGCGCAGATGGCCCCCTTCGCTATCATGTTGCTGATTCTGCTGATCGAGCCGACGGGCCTTTACGGCGGCCCGCTGCCGAAACGGCAGGACGCGGGCGTCAGGCGGCCGGCCCGGCCGCTTTCGGCCGCATGAGATGCGCGGCTTGCGGCGCCTGCGCCGAGGCCCGTGCGGAAGCGCTGCCTCGGGCCGACCGCCGGTCCGCCTGGAGCCTGATGCCGCCATTGCGCCGGCCTGCGTCGAGCGATTGCAGATCACCGAGATGGCCGCGTCGGCGTGATATGCTTCACCCGAATGGGGGAGGACGACAATGACCGCGAACCAATCGCATATCCCAACCGAAGTATATCTCGATTTCCTGGGAAGAACGATCCAAATCAACTGGAATTACCACGCCGTCCTGATGGTCGGGATCTGGGTCGTGCTGGTGCCGCTCTGCATCATCACGATCAGATTCGGAAAACCAAAACCAACGCTCAATGGCATCCGGGAGGAAGTCAGGCTCAAAAATATAGTCTGGTGGTGGTTCAGCGTTCACAAGTACGGCCTGATACTGGCCGTCTGCCTGTCGCTCGCCGGTCTGGCCGTGGCGCTGACGGCCAGCGGCGGCTTCAGCGGCTCCGTGCATTCGATATTCGGAATTTTGACCGTCACCTTGGGTTGCCTGCAGGTCGTCTCGGGCTGGCTTAGAGGCATCCACGGCGGACGAAATTATTACACCGCGGATCCGAACGACCCCGCGACCTGGTTCGGCGATCACTACAACATGACCCCGCGCCGGCGTAAGTTCGAGGCCTATCACAAGACCGCGGGCTATTTTTCCATCTTCTTCGCAGCCGGCGCGGTGGCCTCGGGCCTGATACAGTATCCGATGCCGGTGCTGGCGGCCGTCATTTTGGTCGGCGCGTTCGTCGTTCTCGCGCTGTGCATCGTGCTCGAGTACAAAGGGCTGCGATACGACGGTTACCGTGCGGCCCACGGCTACAACCCCGAACACCCGTACAACAAAGAGCGCGAATATCTGTAACGCGGCCGATGGCGGCGGCGTGAAGCTTTACGTGCGGCGATACCAGGAGCGTCAGGAATGACCAGTCAGAATCTGCCGAAGCCGGATTTCGTCAGGAACATGAAGCTGATCGGACATTCCGACCAGGGTGGGCGGCCGGATGGCGTGCAGGTGATG
>DATEVP010000115.1:0-2389 GCA_035258465.1 Hyphomicrobiaceae bacterium | reverse complement strand
TGGACAACGGCGCAGGAGGCTATGCGCCAACGCCGCCGGCGCAAGATTGCTACTCTATTGATCAGCCGGACCGGTAGGCTGCCTTTTCCACCGTGCCGGCGAACATTGTTTGCGCGCTTGTGCGCTCGCAGATGCACAATGCGGCATGCAGAAGCCGATTCGCGATAAAGACATGGCCCGCATGGCCCCAAAGCCCGCCGCGCCGAAGTACGTGCACCTGAAGGTGCATTCCGCCTACTCGCTGCTGGAAGGCGCGCTGCAGATCCCCAAGATCGCCAAGCTCGCCATCGCCCACGGCATGCCCGCCGTCGGCCTGACCGACACCAACAACATGTTCGGGGCGCTGGAGTTCTCCGAGAAGCTGGCCGAGGCGGGGCTGCAACCCATTATCGGCTGCACGTTTCAGACCGACCTGCGAGAGACGGGTGGTGCAATAGCGGCCCATGCGCGCCCGGGTGCGAACGAGCCGCCCCAGCTTGCAGGCGCCGTTGCGGCGTTCGCCCGAAGCGAGCTTGGCTATGCCAACCTGATGAAGCTGGCGAGCGCGTGCTTCCTCAAACCTGGAGATACGGAGCCGCCGCACGTCAAGATCGACGACTTCGAGGGTCTGTCCGGCGATCTGATCGTCCTGACCGGCGGTCCGGATGGTCCGGTCGATGCCGCGATCCGGGCTGGCCAGCCGGAGCTGGCTCGCAAGCGGCTGGAGAAACTGCACGCAACGTTCAACGGCTCGCTGTTCGTGGAGATCCAGCGGCACGGCCTGGAGCACGAGATCGCGACCGAGCCGCAGCTGCTCGAGCTTGCCTACGCGCTGGGCATTCCCATCGTGGCGACCAACGAGTGATACTTAGCCTCCCCCGACGACCACGAGGCGCACGATGCGCTGATCTGCATCGCCGACGGCACCTACGTCACCGAGGAGAAGCGGCGCCGCTACACCCGCGAGCACTACTTCAAGTCCCAGGAGCAGATGGCGGAGCTGTTCGCCGACCTGCCCGAGGCGCTCGAGACTACCATCGAGATCGCCAAGCGCTGCGTCTTTCGCCCGACGGGGCGCAAGCCGATCCTGCCGCGCTTCGTCGCCGCGCGTGCCGGGGCGAGCGAGAGCGAGCGCCTGAAGCTCGAGGCAGCCGAGCTGCGCAGAGAGGCCGAGGCCGGCCTGAAGCAACGCCTCGCCGAGGAGCCTCTGGCGCCCGGCTTCACAGCCGCCGACTACGAGAAGCGGCTCACCTTCGAAGTCGACGTCATCGCCAAGATGAAGTACCCCGGCTACTTCCTGATCGTCGCCGACTTCATCAAGTGGGCCAAGACCAACGGCATCCCGGTCGGGCCCGGTCGCGGCTCGGGCGCCGGCTCCGTCGTCGCCTGGGCGCTTACCATCACCGATCTCGACCCGTTGCGCTTCGGTCTGCTGTTTGAGCGCTTCCTCAACCCCGAGCGCGTGTCGATGCCGGACTTCGACATCGACTTCTGCCAGGACCGCCGCGACGAGGTGATCCGCTACGTGCAGGGCAAGTACGGCGCCGACCGCGTCGCCCAGATCATCACGCACGGGAAATTGCAGGCGCGCGCGGTGTTGCGCGATGTCGGCCGGGTGCTGCAGATGCCCTACGGCCAGATCGACAAGCTGGCCAAGCTCATCCCCAACAACCCGGCGAACCCGGTCACGCTGGAGCAGGCGATCGCCGCCGAGCCCAAGCTGCAGGAAGAGGCCGATCGCGAGCCGATGGTGGCACGCCTGCTGGAAATCGCGCGCAAGCTGGAGGGCCTCTACCGCCACGCCTCCACGCATGCCGCCGGCATGGTGATCGGCGACCGGCCGCTCGATGAGCTGGTCCCGCTCTACCGCGACCCGAAATCGAGCTTCCCCATCACCCAGTTCAACTGGAAGCTGGTCGAGGCGGCGGGCCTGGTGAAGTTCGACTTCTTGGGGCTAAAGACGCTGACCGTGCTGCAGAAGGCGGTCGACCTCATCAAGCGCGGCCGCGGCATCGATATCGCCATAGCGAAGCTGCCGCTCGATGACGTCAAGACTTACGAGATGCTGGCGCGCGCCGACACGGTTGGCGTGTTCCAGCTCGAAGGCACGGGCATGCGCGACAGCCTGAAGCGGCTGAAGCCGGATCGCTTCGAGGACATCATCGCCATGGTGGCGCTCTATCGCCCCGGCCCCATGGACAACATCCCGACCTACATCAACCGCAAGCACGGCGAGGAGAAAGTCGACTGCCTGCATCCCATGCTGGAGCCGATCCTGAAGGAGACCTACGGCGTCATCATCTACCAGGAGCAGGTGATGCAGATCGCCCAGGTGCTGGCGGGCTTCTCGCTGGGCGAAGCCGACCTGCTGCGCCGCGCCATGGGCAAGAAAGACAAGCGCGAGATGGCG
>DATEVP010000114.1:0-3219 GCA_035258465.1 Hyphomicrobiaceae bacterium | reverse complement strand
GTGCTGCCGATCATGCGGGCCGAACGGGCGGTGCTGGTGCAGGACGACTTCGAGCTGGATACCGGCGTGTCTCTGGAGCCGTGCCATGGCCACACGCCGGGCCATGTCGTCGTCAACGTCGCGTCCGGGGGCCGCAAGGGGGTCTTCATCGGCGACGTCGTGCATCATCCCATGCAGCTGCTGTTTGCCGAGCTCTCCTCGCGCGCCGACGGTGACATGAACGCCTCGCGGGTGACGCGGCGCGCCCTAATCGAAAGGCACGCCGATACCGGCAACGTCGTCATGCCTCACCATTTCGCGACACCGTCGAGCGGCACCATCGAGAGAGCCGGCGACGGCTTCCGCTTCGCCTTCATCGAAGGATCATGATGTCGAGCGAGACGGCAGGAAGCGGCCCCACGCGGCGTCTCGCCGAGTTCGTCGCCGGGCTGAGGTTCGAGGCCCTGCCGAGCCCCGTTGTCGCGCAGGCCTGCAACGTCATCCTGGATACGGTCGGCTGCGCCCTCGCCGCCTGGCGGGACGATCCGCAGAAAGCGGACATCGCGCGCAAGCTGGTATTCGGTTTCGCCGCCCGCCCCGTCGCCAGCGTTTGGGGCGGGGCGGGCGCACGCACCGATCCGGCGCTCGCTGCGCTCGCCAACGGAATCCTCGCCAACGCCGCCGACTTCGACGATACGCACAAGCGCGCGCTGATCCACACGGGCTCTGTGATCGTGCCTCCGACGCTGGCGTTGGCCGAGGAACGCGGACTCGACGGCGCCACGGTGATCACGGCCATCGTTGCCGGCTACGAGGCCGCCGTGAGGGTTGGCATGGCGGTCATGCCGACGCACTACCGGTTCTGGCACTCGACGGCGACCAATGGCACCTTCGGCGCCGCCGCCAGCGCGGCCCGCGCACTCGGCCTCGATGCCGACCGGGCGCAGCTGGCCTTGGGCTTCGCCGGCACCCAGGCCGCTGGCCTCAATACCTTTTTCACGTCGGGCGATTTCACCAAGAGCCTGCATCCGGGCAAGGCGGCCTTCAACGGCGTTCTGTCCGCGCGCCTGGCGGCGCTCGGCGCCACCAGCCCGCAGACCATGCTCGAGCACGACAAGGGCTACCTCAACGCCTTCTCTCTCGAGCCCAACCTCGAGGCGCTCACCGACGGGCTCGGCCGCACCTGGGAGATTCTGCAGAACGGCTTCAAGTTCTTTCCTTCGATTCTCGCGAGCCATGCGGCTATTCAGGCGACGCTCGACGTCGTTACGAAGCACGATGTGAGCGCCGCCGACATCGCCGGCATCACCAACGAGACTTACGAGACCGTGAAAACGCACTTCTCGGCAAAGACGGTCGAAACGTCCATGGCCGCACGCGTGAGCGTGCCCTATTGCGTTGCGGTCGCAGCCCTCGACCGCCGGGTCGGGCAGGGCCAGTTCGCGCCGCAGCGCGTGGCTGCGCCCGACGTGCGCGATCTGCTCGCACGCACCGAGGTCGTGTCCGTGCCTGAGCTGACGGCGCTCTACCCGGAGAAGTTTCCGGCCCGCGTGACGGTGACGCTGCGAAACGGCCGCCGGCTCACGGCCATGCGGCTCTTTCCCAAGGGCGATCCCCAGGAGCCGTTGTCGGCATCCGAAATCGAGGCGAAGTTTCTTCAAAATGCCTCGGCCAGGCTGACCCGGGCCCAGGCTATCGAGCTGGCAAAGTGCATTCTGAACCTGCCTGAGGACAAAGACTTGTCGCGGCTCAATGGGCTTATCGCGCTGTGATCATGACTGCTTGTCATGAGCACACGACTACGCCGCTGCCGCGCAGCCCTTGTGCGGCTTGAGCACGCGCTCGGTGGAGGCCGGGTACTTGGCCAGCATCGCCGGCGGCCGCACGGGGCGGCGCACGAGCTCCCCGCCGCAGTTGGGGCAGCGCCCGCCGGGCAGGCGGCTCTCCGCGCAATCGGCGCAGAAGGTGCACTCGAACGTGCAGATCAGCGCGTCGGCCGCGTCGGGGGCCAGGTCCTTGTCGCAGCACTCGCAGTTGGGTCTGAGCTTCAGCATCGCCGCTTCCCTGTGGCCACGTATCGTTGACCTAAGTATGGTCGCTGCATTGTTGTCATACCGGGGCTTGTCCCCGGTATCCAGCCCTCCACGAACGCTGGAGCGAGTTGAGAAATGGATCCCGGGCACAAGGCCCGGGATGACACCGCGAGGAGGACGCCCATGCATTTCCCCGAGCTCTTGAATCGCTTCGCCGCCGCGGCGGCGTCGGGCAACGGCGATGCGCTGGCCGACCTGTTCACGCCAAACGGCACCTACGACGATTATTTCTTCGGCCCCAGCACCGGCCGCGAGGCGATCAAGCAGATGCTCGCCCATTTCGCCGACGGCGGCGCCAACTTCCGCTGGGAGTTCTTCGATCCCGCGCTCTCCGGCAGCACCGGCTACGCCAGCTATCGCTTCAGCTTCGACTCCAGGCGGCCCGAGGCCAAAGGCGCGCGCGTCGTCTTCGACGGGATTAGCCGCTTCGACCTCGAGGGCGGCCGCATCCGGCGCTATTCCGAAGTCTTCGACCGCGGCATGGCATTGGCGCAACAGGAATTCGAGCCCGAGCGGCTGCGCAAGATCGGGCTCAAGTATGCCGCGGCCCTGAAGGCACGGCCCGAATGGGCGTCGCATGCCAAGGGGCAACGCCGCTCCGACTGACTGCTCGCCGACACCCCTCTGGGGATAACGGGGACAGCAGCACCCTTGGCCGCTTGGGACCTGCGAATCCCTCTACGACTGCGTGCTCTCGGGGCAGCGCCCGGCATCGGTAGAGGTATTCGCGCATGTTGCTTCGCATTCCGCGCAGGCTCGGCCTCCACAACCCGCCGTGCATTTCCATGCTGGCCCTGGCCCTGACCATCCTGCTGGGCTCCTGCACCGAGCCGGCCGAGCACCTGACAAGCCCTCTCACCCCGCCCGAGCGTCCCACCGTCACGGCGCAGAAGCCCCCTCAACGCCAGGTCGATGTCGCGCCGCTCGCCGCCGTCCACAAGGCCAAGCCCACGGACCCCGCGGCAGCGCTGGCCTATGCGCGGGCCCTGCGCGAATCCGGCGCGACGCCGCAGGCGCTGGCCGTGCTCGACAAGACCTCCGCGCTACGGCCCTCCGACAAGCGGCTGCTGCTCGAGCGTGGCCTCTTGGCGCTCGAGCTGGGGGAGCCGGCCAAGGCCGAAGCCCTGCTGCAGAAAGCGAGCGAAGA
>DATEVP010000113.1:0-3981 GCA_035258465.1 Hyphomicrobiaceae bacterium | reverse complement strand
TGGCCCGGGAAGTGCTTGGCCACGGTGACGATATTGGCGTCGCGATGGGCGATGATGAAGGCCCGCGCCAGCATGGTGACAATCGTCGGGTCGGCGCCGAAGCTTCGATCCCGTCCGCCGATCACCGGATTGGCGGGATTGAGGTTCAAGTCGACCACCGGACCGAAATTGAGGTTGAAGCCCGCCTGCGCCAATTCCTCGGCCATGGTCGCGTAAAGACGAACCGCGCTTTCCAGCGATGCGAAGCTCGGATTCCGCCCGACGCTCCGCGCCGAGGGAAAATGGCCGAACCCATTGTTCCGCGTCAGCCGCTGCACCTTGCCGCCTTCCTGATCCACCGCGATGAACGGCGCCGGGTTCGAGCGCGCATGGCGCAAGACGGCGATGAGATTCCGGAGCTGTCGAGACGAGCTGATATTCTCGGGGTAGAAAACCACCCCTCCAATGATGCCTTTCGCCAATTGATCGCGCACGGCGACGACTCCGGGATCCCGCTCATTGTCACCGGCAAATCCAACCATGATCATCTGCCCGATCATGGCATCGAGGAGCCGGGCACCTTCATCCTTCGCTTCGATATCGAAGGCCGAGACAGGATTCGTCAGCGCCATCCCGAGCGACATCAAGCCGGCAGCGATCAGGGTCTTCGTCATGGGCTGGAGAAGCATCCGACTGGCATTGAACCTTTCCCGCCGCCGCCTCGTCCAAATTTGTGCAGAAGCCAACCCAAGGTCAGTCAGCCTGGCCGATTGGAGGAGACTACAATGAAACCCATGATGTTGATCCCGCTCTTGGCCGTGGCGTTGGTCACGGCATCAGCTTCATTGACCCCCGCCTCGGCCTGCACGCCCAAGGGGCCCGGCCAATGTTGCACCAGCCCCGTGTTCCGCGAAAACGGCAAGTACTGTCAGCTCACCCAGTGCTTGGGAACAGGAGGCGGCGGTCTCACCCGGGACAAGCACTGCTGGTTCACCACCCAACCCATCAATGAGAGCCCGGTGCCGCCGGTTCGGCCCCGTCCTCCGTCGGGCGGCTGGAACGTGACAGGCCACATCGTCCCCGCACCCAACGGCTCCACGCATCAATAACCAGTCGACTTTTGTTGGGTCAGCGCCGGTCTTAACGTCCGGCGCCGACCTTTTCGTCCGCCGAGGGGCCGGGCTCGCCGAGCGCGCCGGCCGCATCGAGAATGCCGGCGCCGAACGCGTTGCCGCCGCTCGACCTGTCAGGCTTGCGCGCGCTCGCTGACAGAATCTCCCGTGCCTTGTTCCAATCCAATTTGCCATCGCGCTCGAGCAGCAGCGCCACGACGCCCGAGACGTGAGCCGCGGCCATCGACGTGCCGGACGAAAGTTCGTAACTCCCTCTGAGCGCGGGCGCGATGATGTCGACGCCGGGCGCGGCGATGCTGATGTAATCGCCGCGATTGGCCAGGCCGTAGAGTTTGTCCTTTTCATCCGTGGCGGTGACGGCGATGACTTCAGGATAGGCTGCCGGGTAGACCGGCGCCCCCTTCGGCCCATTATTGCCGGCCGCGGCGATGAAGATCACGCCCTTCTCCGCCGCCGCCTTGACGATGCGCTCAAGCAGCGGATCCAATGGACCCGTGAAGCTCATGTTCATGATTTTGGCGCCAGCATCGAACGCCCAGTTGATTCCCTTCAGCAGCTGAAGCGAGGTGGACTGCGCGGGGCTTTTCTTGCCGGCGCGGAAGGCGCGCACGCTGAGCACCTTTGCCGCCGGCGCGACGCCCGTGAGCGCAGCATGAGCCACCAGGATGCCGGCGATTTCGGTGCCGTGCGGCTCGGCCGGTGACGGACCGTCGGCCACCGCGTCGAAGACGCCGGCGATCGTGCCAACAAGCTCGGGGTGCGCTGCCTCGATTGCCGTGTCGATCACGGCGATCATGATGCCATTGCCGCGCGCCAGGCGATGCGCTTCGTCGAGCCTGATCGTCTCGCCGGCATATTGCGGCGCGGTCTTGGGCGACGCCTTCCCTTTGCTGACGCTATAGTCGTAATTGGGCTGCGCCAGCTCGACGTCGGGGTCGGTGCTGAGCGCCGCCAACAACGACTCCAGCGAGCGGTTGGCCGGAAGTCGCAGGCGCACCAGCGCCCCGTCGAGCAGCGGGATCGTCACCCTGGGATCGGCGGTGACATTGTATTGGCTGGCCAGCCGCGCGGCGATCTCGCTCGCCCGGCCCGCGTCGACCAGAACGAGAATTTCCCGGGGCCGATGCGGGCGGCCCGCCGTCAGCGCGGCGATGGCCGGCGGAATGTCGTCCTCGGCCTCGGTCTTCGTGACGCGCGGCGGCTTTTTGCCGTCATCGCCCTTAGTCAACTCCACGCATTTCTTGCCCTTGCGGACGTACCCGTCGGGGCATGGCTTTGCGGCAATTTCCGGCTCGTCCGGTTCGTGGCAGTTAGGCCATTTTCCGACCATCCCCTTCTGGGCGCAGCTCGCGGTCGGCTTCGGTTTGCATTTAGGCCACTTGCCGGTCGTGCCCTCCGGACAGTACCGAACGATTTCCTGGCAGTCGGGCCATTTGCCTTTCGTGTTCTTCGGGCATTTCGGCGGCTTGACGGTGATGCAAAGCGGCCATTTGCCCACAGTGCCTTTTGGACAGCCCTCAGGACTCGTATGCGGTGTGATCCAAGTGCCTGATGGTTTCCTCTGCGGGAAACTCCATTGACCCCCGGATGGCCCGCTCTGCGGACCCGTTCTCTCCCCCGCCGGTATCACCAGCGACGGGCCGTCGGGACCATGCAGTGCAATTGGCGCGGCGTTGGCGGAGGCCACCGCGATGAGACCGCTCAGCCAGAGGGCGATGAAGCGCATGACGACCTCACCCCTCCGGCAGCACGGCCGTTACCACCCCCGACTGATGCAGAGCCTCAATGGCGGCCTTGCGGCCCTCGTCTCCGGTGTCCGGCAAGCGCAGGCGATAAAGCCCGGCTCTCGGTCCATCGACCACGACCGCGTCGAGCCGCTTGAGAAGCGCAGCGACCTCGCCGATCGTTGCCGTATCGGAGAACCCAACCAGGAGCTCGATGCTCTCGCCAGCGGTCTGCTCGCCGCCCGCGGTCTGATAGGTCGGCGCGCCGGCGCGCTCCAAGACCAATGCGCCGATTGCCGCGGCTTGCAGCATGACCAGGAGCGCTGCCACCGCGGCCGCGAGCGCCAGCTGCGGCGGGGCGAGACCTGCGATCCAATCGCTGAACCGATTGGCGAGGTCCCCGAACGCCGCGCCTAACGGCTGGCGCCGTGGCGCGGCGGCGATACTGGCCCGTAGCCGGTCCAGCGCCTGAGGCCCCGGCGCGCGAATGGCTTCATTCGCCGTGATCGTCGCATCGCTCTCCTCGCGAACGAGCGCCAAATGCGCGCTGACTTCAGGATGCGCCTTCACATAGCGCTCCACCCGCGCGCGCGCATGAGCGTCGAGCTTGCCCGAGACGTACCAGGGCAACAGCGCCTCGATCTCCTCGCGCTCGCTCAGTTCGTCGGGTTGCTCAGCATTCATCACGGCCATCCTCTGTCGATGCCGCGCGCTAGCAGCAGCTCCGACAGTTTCTTTCTTGCGTAGAACATGCGGGTCTTCACCGTGTTCTCGGGGATGCCGAGCACCGCTGCCACTTCCGCCACCGACTGCTCCTGGTAATAGACAAGGTCCAGGATGGTCCGGTGGTCCGCCGACAGCTCACCGATGCAGGCCCGTATCTTGGCGCTCTTGTCGTGTTTCTGTGCGGCGATGTCGGGCGGGTCCTCCTCCGCCACGAGATCCCTGGCTGCTTCATCGGCGATGCCCAGAACCTCCGTCTTCTTGCGCAGCGCGCTGATGGCCTTGTTGTGGGCGATCGATAGAACCCAGGTCAGCGGTTCAGACCGTCCCTCGTAGCGATGCGCGTTTTGCCAGACACTTAAGAACACTTAGTTCAAGAGCTCCTCGGCTATTTCTTGGCGTTTCACCACGCGCATGAGAAA
>DATEVP010000112.1:0-3448 GCA_035258465.1 Hyphomicrobiaceae bacterium | reverse complement strand
GAAGCGTAACGCTAGCAAGCGTCCGTCATCGCACCCGCGCAGTGCGCATGCGGCGGCGTCGGAGCGAAGCGTTGCAGCCCATGATCATGCCGCGTCTTATGCGGAAGGAGCCTTGTTCTGTCAATACGCGCAGTCGCCTATCGGCCGCCGAGGCCCCGGATCAGGCCCGGCAGGTCTTCGGCGCACCAGATGCCGGCCAGGGTCCTGCAGGCCACCTCGCGCGAGCCGTCGTAGATCATGTCGAGGGCCACCCAGACGATGATGATGAGGCCGATCCAGGTAACCCAGGGATACCGCCCCAGCATGCGGGCGATGAAGTTTGCCGCCACCGCCATGAGAATAATGGCCACGCCCAGACCGATCGCCAGAACAGTGACCGACCCCTTGGCCGCGCCCGCCACCGCCAGCACGTTGTCGAGCGACATGGAGACGTCAGCGAGCACGATCTGCGTCACCGCCGCCCGGAAGCTCAAGGGCCGCGCATCGGCGCTTCCCGCCGCGTGGCCGGCGCCGGACCGGTGACGCTTGCCGCTGACCTCCCAGTACATCTTCCAGCACACCCACAGCAGGATCAGGCCGCCGGCAAGCGTCAGGCCGACGATGGCGAGGAGCTGCGTGGCAACCGCAGCAAAGGCGACGCGCAACAGCACGGCGCCGACGATGCCCCACAGGATGACGCGGGCGCGCACCTCCTGGCTGACGCGGGAGGCGGCCAGGCCGACGATGATGGCGTTGTCGCCCGCCAGCACCACGTCGATGACGATGACGTTGATGAGGGCGATGAAGTCTTGCTGCAGCCAGAGCGGCATCGGCGGGTCTCGGCGAAGCCCATCCTCCGACACGCTCAGGATGAGGGGAAGTGCTCTTCTTCGGTCATCCAGCCCTCGCGGCGAGCTTGTCGAGCCGCGAAGACTGCGGGCGGAATGGCCTCAGCGCTTCGAGAACTGGAAGCTGCGCCGGGCTTTCATCTTGCCGTACTTCTTGCGCTCGACCACGCGGCTGTCGCGGGTGAGGAAGCCGCCTTTCTTCAGCAGCGGCCTGAGGTCGGGCTCATAGTAGACCAGCGCCTTCGATATGCCGTGGCGCACGGCACCGGCCTGGCCCGAGAGGCCGCCGCCGGACACGGTCGCCATCACGTCGAACTGGCTCAGCCGGTTGACCGCCTGCAGCGGCTGCCGCAGCAGCATCTGCAGCACGGGGCGCGCGAAGTACTGGGAGAAATCCTTGGTGTTGACCGTGATCTTGCCCGCGCCCGGCTTGAGCCACACGCGCGCGACCGCGTTCTTGCGCTTGCCGGTGGCGTAGGCGCGGCCGAGCGTGTCGAGCTTCTGGGCATAGGTGGGCCCCGCCGCCGGAGCTGCGGGCTCGTCGCCCTTGAGCTGGGCCAGGTCCTCGAAGGTCTTGGTTTCGGCCATACGTCAGGCCCTCGCGTTCTTGCGGTTGAGCGCCTTCACGTCGAGAGGCTGGGGCTGCTGTGCCTCGTGAGGGTGCGTCGTGCCCTTGTAGACCTTGAGATTGCGCATCAGCCTGCGCTGCAGCGGCCCGCGCTTGAGCATGCGCTCGACGGCCTTCTCGAGGATGCGCTCGGGGAACTTGCTGCCGAGCAGCTGGCGGGGCGTGCGCGTCTTGATGCCGCCCGGGTAGCCGGTGTGCCGGTAATAGATCTTGTCGTCCGTCTTGTTGCCGGTGAAGACGACCTTGTCGGCATTGATCACGATCACGTTATCGCCGCCGTCGACGTGCGGCGTATAGGCCGCCTTGTGCTTGCCCTTGAGCCGCATGGCGATCAGCGTGGCAAGGCGCCCGACGATGAGACCATCGGCGTCGATCAACACCCATTTCTTCTCCAGCTCGCCGGGCTTGGCGACATAGGTTCTCATTGGGGGAAGCCCTTGCGTCTTCGGGCGAGCAGATGCTGTCGCCCTTCCAGGAAGGTGAGCTTCTACGTGCCGAAAGCGGGCGTGTCAACGCGCTCGAGATACCGTGCGTGGATAAAAGGCAATCGAATCAGAGCTGTATTGAAATGGTATGATAATACCTGCTTTGTGGTAATGCCTAACCGTCCTTGGCGGGCAACGCGTAGGTGGCGATGGCGTGCGCGACCATGTCGGGCACGCCGTCCGAATAGAGCTGGGCCTCGCCCACGGCCAGACGGCGGCCGAGGCGGATGAGGCGCACGATCGAGACGAGGTCGCGCGGCTCCGGCTTGGCTAAGAAATTGATATTCAAGTTGGTCGTGACGGCATCTATGCCCGCCTCACCCAGCGCGCCGATGATGGCGACATACACGCTGAAGTCGGCAAGCGTGAACATCGAGGGACCGGACACGGTGCCGCCGGAACGGATGTGGCGATCCTGGATCCTCATACGCACGCGGGATTGGCGTGGCCCCACCTCCTCGATGGCGAGCAGGCGGCCGTCCGCGTGAATCTGCGGGAAGCGCGCATCTATCAGGGCTTCGATGCGCTGAACGTCGAGGTTTGCCGTCATGGCAACATGGTTTGACATGATGCTGGTGTCCAACTTTTGTCATTTGGCAACATTACCAGGGCCACCTATGTTTCCAGCCTGTGTTCCCACGGAACAACGATCGAGGATGACCCCCATGCAGCAGATGTTCCGACTGACGATCGCGGCCCTCGCCGTCCTCGCGCTGACGCATTTCTCGGGGGTAGCGATGGCGCAGGCAGTCAATCAGATCAAGCTTAGCGAAAAGCAAGTGGAGGGGTTCATAGCGGCACAGAAGGACATGGCCGGCGTTACCGAAAAAATGCAGGGCACGGCGTCGGACAAGCCCGATCCAAAGATCCAGGCCGAGCTCGAGGCCATCGCCAAGAAGCACGGCTTCAAGGATTTCGCCGACTACGATGACGTGGCCGCCAACATCTCCATGATCATGGCCGGCATCGATCCGCAGACCAAGGCGTTCCTGGAGCCGGCGGCTGCGATCAAGAAGGAGATCGAGGAAGTCCAGGGCGACAAGTCGATCCCCGCGAAGGAAAAGAAGCAGATGCTGGAGGAGCTGAATGACGCGCTGAAGACGGCCGCACCGATTCAGCATCCAAGCAACGTCGATCTCATCAAGAAGCACTTCGACAAGATCGAATCGGTGCTGCAATAGCCGTCGGGAGCCGATGATGGCGGTGAAGCAGGCGGAGCGCCGTAGGAGCCAGGCGGCCGCGCGGACGAGCGACCTCGAGGTTGCCCGTCGCGGCGGCATTGCCGTTCTGACCTTGGCCCGCCCCGACCGGCGCAACAGCCTGTCGGAATCGATGCTCGGCGCCCTGCAGCAGGCGATCGATGACGCCTCGCAAGACGATGGCGTCCGCGTGGTCGTCATCGCCGCAAAGGGCAGCGTGTTCAGTGCGGGCCACGACCTCAAGGAGTTCACCGCCCATCGCGGCGATCCCGACGGCGGGCGCGCCTACCATGGCAAGCTCATGCGCCA
>DATEVP010000111.1:0-3217 GCA_035258465.1 Hyphomicrobiaceae bacterium | reverse complement strand
CGGCGTGATGGTCAGGCCGTGCATCATCGCGGCCAACCCCTTGCGATCGAGCTTGCCGAGCTTCTCGGTTACGTACTTGACCGCGTAGACGCCGGAATAGCCCTTGAGGCCGTTGTGATCGGGGGCGTAGTTGAAGCGCTTCAGGAACTTGCCTTTGAAGTCCTCGACCTCCTTGAGAGGCGCATCGGCGGTGAGGCCGACATGGCCCATCACGCCGTCGGCGGCATCACCGGCGAGCTCGATGGTCTTCTGGCTGAGCAGGGTCGTGTCCCCTACGAACGGCCCCTTGAGGCCCTGTTTCTTTGCCTCGCGCATGATGCGCGCGCACTCCTCCTCGTTGCTGTAGACGAAGACCACATCGGCGTTGGCGGCCTTGAGTTTGACGACGTCGGCGGCGAAGTCGACCTGGCCGGATTCGCTCGAGACATCGGCCGTGAGCTTGATATCGCGGGCGGTGAGCTCCTTGATGAGCCGGTCGCGGCCGCCCTTGCCGAAGTCGTTGTTCACCCAGATGAGGGCGACCGTCTTGGCCTTGAGCTCGTCGCGGATGAAGTTGGCGATCTTCGGCATGCCGATCTGCTGGCCGAAGGAGGTGCGGAACAAGTAGGGATCGCCAAGGCTGGTCAGCTCGGCCGCTTCCCCGCCGATGAAATGGGGAATCTCGGCTTGCTGCAGCATCTGCATGGTGACTTTGACATTCCCTGAAAAGATCGGCCCGAGGACGACATAGGGGTCGCCGTCGATTGCCTTCTGCATCTGCGCACGGGCAACGCCTGGGTTGGTCTGGGTGTCGTAGAGCGTGAGCTCGATCTTCTGTTTTAGAATGCCGCCCCTGGCATTGAGCTCCTCGACAGCCAGGATGACACCATCACGAAAATTACCCCCGGACACCGCGATGGAGCCCGAAATTTCACCGACGTAGGCGAACTTCACCTGGGCTTCCGCGACACCTGCCATCAGCAACAGCGTCGCGAGCGCCAGCACCAGTTTCGATGGTCGCATGGAAGTCCTCCCGTGGATGAACGCGCCCTTTTTCGGGCTGCCGTGTTTGCGGTCCGAGAGTGCCGTGCCAGGCCTCCGAACCACTCCTGACCGCGCCCATCATGGACCCTGTGGGCTCACATGCCAAGCCGGTGAGAGCGTGCCGTTTAGGGTGCCACGCCGTCGTCGATGCCAAGCAGCCGCAGCGCCTCGGGCTTCAGCCGTCGGCCCCAGCGGAAGACGGCGATCAGATCGTTGGCGCCGGCGAGCATGGCCGCGATCGCGATACCAAGCAGCGAGGGCAACCGGTATCGGCGGCCCTTCCTTCCGCGCCGATGCTCGATCTGGCACAGCGCATCCCAAAGCGTTCTCGTCATGGCCGCCACCTCCAAGCTGGTGACTGGCCAATCGAACCTGATTTGCCGCGCTTGTCAGCAGGGGCGCGGGGCGGTTCTTTGAATCACCCTGGCGTTAGCCATCGACGCTTGGCACTTGGGAACGAATCATGATCAGGCTAGCGCCTTGATCACAAGGGCCCGACCGCCGCAATGCCTGTCGTCTCCTACCTGCAAAGCCTCAATCCCGCGCAGCGTGGCGCGGTCGAGCACGGCATTGCGGGCACCGGCGCCAACGTCGCAGGCCCCTTGCTGGTCATCGCTGGCGCCGGCTCCGGCAAAACCAACACGTTGGCGCACCGCGTCGCCCACCTCATCGTCAACGGCGCCGATCCGGGCCGCATCTTGCTGCTCACGTTCTCGCGGCGCGCCGCCGCCGAAATGGAGAGACGGGCCGAGCGCATTATCACCTTGGCGCTTGGGCCAGCCGCCGCGCGGGCGCGCATCGGCTGGTCCGGCACCTTCCATGCCGTCGGCGCCCGCCTGCTTCGCAGCCACGCCCCGTCGATCGGGCTCGATCCCTCCTTCACCATCCATGATCGCGAGGACTCCGCCGACCTCCTCAACCTGGTGCGGCACGAGCGAGGCCTCTCCGACAAGGACCGCCGCTTTCCCCTCAAGGCAACTTGCCTTGCCATCTACTCGCGGGCCGTGAATGCCGGCGAGCCACTGGAAGCCGTGCTCCTCAAGCAGTTTCCGTGGTGCGCCGAGTGGAAGGACGAGCTGCGCGATCTGTTCGAGGCCTACGTCGCGGCCAAGCAGCGCCAGCAGGTGCTCGACTACGACGACCTGCTGCTCTACTGGGCCGAGCTGATGAAGGTGGCGGAGCTGGCGGCCGCGGTGCGAGCCCCCTTCGACCATGTCCTGGTCGACGAGTACCAGGACACCAACGCGCTGCAGGCGGCAATTCTGCTCGGCCTGAAACCCGACGGCCACGGTCTCACGGTGGTCGGCGACGACGCGCAGGCGATCTACGGCTTTCGCGCCGCGACCGTGCGCAACATCCTCGACTTTCCCGCTCATTTCAATCCGCCGGCAAGGGTGCTGGCGCTCGAGGAGAACTACCGCTCGACGCAACCGATCCTGGCGGCCTCCAATGCCGTCATTGGTCTGGCACGCGAGCGCTTCACCAAAAACCTGCGCTCCGATCGCTCCGCGGATGCGAAGCCATCGCTGGTGACGGTCGCCGATGATGTCGGCCAGGTGAGCTTCGTCGTCGAAAGCGTGCTGCGCAATCGCGAGGACGGAACCGCGCTCAAGGAGCAAGCGGTCCTGTTCCGCACCTCGCACCACAGCGCCGCGCTCGAGATCGAGCTGGCCCGGCGCAACATCCCGTTCGTCAAGTTCGGCGGGCTCAAGTTCGTCGAGGCCGCGCACGTCAAGGACATGCTGGCCCTGCTGCGTTGGGCGGAGAACCCCGCGGATCGGGTGACGGGCTTCCGCGTCGTGCAGATGCTGGACGGCATCGGCCCCACGACCGCGGGCAAGATCCTCGATCGTCTGGGCGGCCGCTCCGCGAGCGACGCGCTGGCAACGTTCGCGCCGCCGACCAAGGCGGCTTCGGCCTGGCGCGATCTCGTCGAGCTGATGACCAAGTTGCGGAGTGACGCCGCCGATTGGCCGGCGCAGTTCGACCTGGTCAGGCAATGGTATGAGCCGCATCTGGAGCAGCGTTATCCAGACGCCGTCGTGCGCGCCGGCGACCTCGACCAGCTGCGGCGTATCGCTGCGGGCTATCCATCGCGCACGCGCTTTCTGACCGATCTGACGCTCGATCCGCCGAGCGCGACATCCGACGAGGCCGGCAAACCCCGGCTTGATGAGGACTACCTGATCCTCTC
>DATEVP010000110.1:0-4051 GCA_035258465.1 Hyphomicrobiaceae bacterium | reverse complement strand
CTCGTCTCTCAGCTCTTGGGCCAGGGATGCGCCTCGCGCGGCGACGAAGGCCCGCACTGCCCGCTCCTGGTCCTCTGGCTGCACCTCCGGGAGATGCTGCAACAGGGCATGGACGAGCCGCCCGCGGGCGTAGCGGCCATTCTCGCTGAGCGCCAGCGGTCCGAGCGGAGGTTGCTCCGGCGGCAGACCCTCGGCGCCGCCCTTGAGTCCGAACGCGAGCCGCGACGGCGCAAGCTTCGGACGCGATCGCTCGCGCGGCGCAATGGCCGCCGCCCAAGAGGGGAGCGGTGCGGCCGCTTGCTGCTCCGGGGCGATTGCCGGCACCTTTGCGGGCTCGGCCTGTGCGCTCTCCATGCGGCGCATGGTCTTGCCGTCTGCGCCGACATGCTCCATCAAACAGCCGGCAAGTCCGTCATTGACGAGATCGTACCAGACGTCCTTGTCGCGCTTCTGAACGCCTTCCCAGCCGCAGATATAGAGCCGGTCCTCCGCCCGCGTCATGGCGACGTAGAGCAGCCGGTGATATTCCTGACGCTCGGCCCGCTCCACCAAGGTCTTGCTGTCCTCGATGCCGGCCAGGTTCGAATGTTTCGCCGGCGGCCAGACCAGATGGCCGACCTCGTCCGGCGGCTCGCCGGCGCGTGGCAGGGGATAAAGCCTCACCCCTTGCAGCCGCGGCCGCATGCAGGTGTCCGGCAGAATCACGATCGGCGCTTGCAGGCCTTTGGCCCCATGCACCGTCATGATGCGCACCTCGTCGCGCTGTTGCTCCATGTCGCGCTTGATTTCGACGTCGCCGGCGCGGAGCTGATTGACGAAGCCTTGCAGCGACGGCGGGGCCTCGCGGTCATAGCCGAGCGCGAGATCGAGAAACTCATCGATCGCCTCGGCCGCTTCGGGTCCTAGCCGGGTCAGCATGGCTTTGCGCAAGCGTTGGGTTTCCGCGCCGAGCAGCTCTGAGAAGAATTCGTAAGGCGGCAGGTAATCGGCGCGGGCGAGCCATTGAGCGAGTTTCTCCGCCGCCGCGGCGAAGCGGGGATCGTCGTTGGCTTTGGCCTTGAGCGCCGCCCACAGCGAGCCCTTGCGATCATGGGCGAGCTTGAACAGATCGTCGTCGTCGAAGCCGAACAGCGGGCTCTTCAACACCACGGCAAGGGCGAGGTCGTCCTCTGCCATCAACAGCACGTCAGCGAGGGCCACCAGGTCCTGCACCGCCAGCTGGTCCATCAGCCTCATGCGGTCGGCGCCCGCCACCTTCACACGGAGCCGCTTCAATTCGCGGATCATGGGCGTGGTGAACGGATCGCGTCGGCGGACCAGGATCAGAATATCGCCGGCGCGCACCTTGCGGCCTTTCGCCGGAAGCGGTTCGGTGTCGATCCAGCTTTTGATCGCCGCGGCGATGCGTTTGCAGAGCGCATCGACCGCGCGGGCTCCTGCCAGTTCCTCGTTCCAGGGCTCGAAGGCCTCCGACTCTTCCGGCTTCTCCTGCTTTTCGATCTCCCACAGCTCGACCAGCCCCGCTTGGCCGGTGCGGAACGCGTGGTGCTGGATGATTGCGCCCTCCTGCCAAACGAGTCCGTCGGCCGCCGGCGCCCTGCCGAACAAGCGATCGACGGCTTGAAGGACCGGCTCTGTCGACCGGAACGACAGGTTCAGCGGCACCTCATGCCAGGCGAGACCGAGCGCTTCTGCCCTTTGCCTGAAGGCGCGGCCCATTTCGGCGAACCGCGTGGGATCGGCGCCCTGGAACGAGTAGATCGACTGCTTCTCGTCGCCAACGGCGAACAGCGTGCGCAGTTTGTCGCTCGCACCCTGGCCTGAGAAGAACTCCAACGCCAGAGCCTCGATGATGGCCCATTGCGCGGGATTGGTATCCTGCGCCTCGTCGATCAGAATGTGGTCGATGCCGCCGTCGATCTTGTACAGCACCCAGGCGGCGGCATCCGCGCGCGACAGCAGGGCCTGCGTCTTGACGATCAGATCGTCATAGTCGAGCGCGGCTTCGGCCTGCTTGCGCCGCTCATAGTCGGCCTGCACCGCGTCGGCCAGGGCCAGCACGGCGGCGCTTGCTTCGGCCAGGCGCACATGCGCGAGCTTGTCAGTAAGCGTAGCGAATGCTGCTTGCGCCTCAATCAGCCTGGCCGCAATCGCCGGGGCCTCGTCGGCGAAGCCCTTGCTGCAAACCTGCGCGCGCACCTTACCGTCTTGGGTTAGGAACACCGGCTCAAGCGCTTCCGCCCGGTTCCCACCTTGGCTCGCTCTCGCCTCGCGCAAATTGGCTTCGGCGTCGTTGTCGACTTTCTTGTCGGAGCCAAAGGCGGCGAAAGCGGCGATGGCGGCGTCGATCTCGTCGTCGGTCAGCACATTGGCGAGTTGCTCGCTCAGCGCCGCCTCCTCGTGCTCGGCCACGTTGAACAGGCGCTTGAGCGCGAGAGCCTCTGCCTCCGCCCAGTCGTCGCGGCTCTTGTGATATGCGACCATGCGGGCAAGCTCAGAGTGCTTGCCGCATACGACGTCGATCACTTCGCGAACTTTCCCCTCGGTCGTAAGCGCGATCACGATAGCCAGCGCCCTGCCAACCACGCTGTCGCTCTCGGCGGCGGCGCGCGAGACCGCGGTGTCGAACGCGGCGCGGCGCATCAGCGCCTGCTCGCGCTCGTCCAGCACGGAAAAATGCGGCGTCACTTGCGATTCGAGCGGAAAGCGCTGCAACAGCCGCTCGCAGAAGCCGTGGATGGTGTGGATCTTGAGTCCGCCTTTGGCTTCGAGCGCGCGGGCGAATAGGCGCCGCGCGGTCAGCAAGTCCTGCTCGTCGGGAGCGCGTCGCAACAGCTCCGTGAGATTCTTATTCAAGTCCTCGCCCGAAATCGTGGCCCAGTCCGACAGGTGATCGAGCAGGCGGTTCTGCATCTCCGCCGCTGCGGTCTTGGTGTAGGTCAGGCACAGGATGGACTCGGGCCTGAAACCGGCGAGCAGGAGTCTGAGGGTCCGCCGGACCAGGACCTCGGTCTTGCCGGTGCCGGCATTGGCCGACACCCAGGCCGAGGCTGACGGGTCCGAGGCACGCGCCTGGTTGGCGTCGGCCTCCGGGGGCAGGGGCCGCGCGCTCATCAGAACTCCTCCTCGGCCTCTTGCGTCAGCCATTCCTTGACGCGGGCGAGGTGCTCGTAGTCGTCGTAGCGATAGAGGCTGCGGAACGCCTGCGCCGACCGGCGCTTCACCTCATACGGCATGTTCGGATCGGCATAGCGCGCGATCAGGGCGTTGAGTTTCTTCAGGGCTTCCGCGGCAAGCATGGACGGCGCGATCTTTGTAGTCGCGGCGCGCTCCTCGCCGCCGTCATTGCGGCCCGAGACATGGATATAGACGAGCCCGCTGACCTCGCAGGTCTTGAGGCCCTCGAACCCGCCGGCCTCGGCGATGGCCGCTTCGAGCGACAGCTGCGGCGCGTAGAGGTCCTCGACATGCTTCGGCGCGGGCGGCTTGCCGGTCTTGTAGTCGTAGATCACCGCCGCGCCGTCCTCGGCGACATCGATCCGGTCGGCGCGGGCGGTGAGACGAAAGCCCCCACAGGCAGCAAGATCGAGCTGGCCGTCGGCCTCGGTCAGGATGCTTGCAACGCCGCGCCGGCGGGCAGGTTCGGTCGCCGCGAACCAGCGGGCAAAGCGCTGGAAATGCGGGCGCCAAAACGCCGCGACGAGCGGTGCGCCGTCGAGCCTGGCGAAGTGCTCGTTGGCGATGCGGGTCAGCTCGCCTTCGATATCGCCCGGCAAACTGTCGGGGAATGCGCGGGTAAACTCATGCAACACCCGGTGAATGATCTGGCCGCGCGTTGCCGCGTCAGGCTCGACGCCGAGCTCCTTCATCTTCTCGAGTCTCAAGATATATCGGGCGAAGATCTCGTAGGGGTTGGCGATCCACCGCTCGATCCGGGTCACGCTCAGTCTCTTCGGCCGTGCTTCGAGAGGCGGTCTCGGCTCGGGGGCCTGCACGGGGTCGAATGAGGGCGCATGGTCGCGCTCCCGCGCCCATTGGACCCAAGGCTGCG
>DATEVP010000109.1:0-2814 GCA_035258465.1 Hyphomicrobiaceae bacterium | reverse complement strand
GACCAGCGTCAGGGCGAAGAGATACTTGGTCCCGGGTTCGGCGCGCGGGCTCGTCACCAGCGGGTTGAGGAAGCTCAGGCGCTCCAATAGCCCTCCCGGCTCCATGATCGTGCCGAACAGCGTGCGCGGCGGCGATTCGATCGTGCCGTTGGAGTTGTAATTGTAGAACCACGGCACCTTGTTGAAGAGCCACGTCAGGAAGAACTGAGCGGCGAGCGTCGCAACCGCCAGATAGAAGCCCTTGATGCGCAGGCTTGGCAGCCCGAAGAGCACGCCGACGGCCGCCGCCACGAGGCCGGACAGCAGGAAGATGAAGATCATCCCAAGATCCGGGAAGAACACGGTAGTGAGCTTGTAGCTGGCATAGGCGCCGACCGCCATGAAGCCACCGGTGCCGAGCGAGATCTGGCCGCAGTAGCCGACCAGGATGTTGAGGCCCAGCGCCGCCATGGAGAAGATCAGGAACGGGATCAGGATGGCGTCGAACCAGTACTGGCCCAGGAACGCCGTCGGGAGGATGTAGGCGGCGAGCAGCAGCAGGCCCACGAACCAGCGATCCTGCACGAGCGGGAAGATCGCCTGGTCGGCGGCGTAGCTGGTCTTGAACTGGCCGGCTTCGCGATAGAGCATTTGCCTTCGTTCCCTAGACTCGCTCGATGATCTTCTCGCCGAACAGCCCCTGCGGCCGCACCAGCAGGAACAGCAGGGCCAGCATGTAGGCAAACCAGTTCTCGATGGCGCCGCCGAGCGCCGACCCCCAGTAGACCTCGGCCACCTTCTCGCCGACGCCGATGATGAGGCCGCCGACGATGGCGCCCGGCACCGAGGTGAAGCCGCCGAGGATCAGCACCGGCAGGGCCTTGAGCGCGATCAGCGAGAGCGAGAACTGCACGCCGCTTTTGCCGCCCCAGATGATGCCGGCGGCCAGCGCCACGAGGCCGGCGACAGCCCAGACGATGACCCAGATGCCCCTGAGCGAGATGCCGACGGATTGTGCGGCCGCGTGATCGTCGGCCACGGCCCGCAGGGCGCGACCGACGCGCGTGCGCTGGAAGAACAGCGCCAGCACGATGACGAGGACGGCGGCCATGCCGGCGGCAAAGAGCTCGAAGGAATTGATCAGGATGCCGGACCTGACGGCCCAGACGACGCCGGCCGCGGCACCGAGCGTGGCGATCAGGCCCAGCCCGATGAACCAGCCGTAGTGCAAGGGCGGCGCCAGCTTGCCGCGGTCGCGCTCGGCCGAGCGCTGGCCGTACCAGGTGGCGAAGCCGAAGAGGCAGACGCCCAGCAGCATGGCGAGCCCGGCCCACGACAGGCTGGACAGGAACATGGCGGTGGCGGACGGCCTGCCCCGGATGAACGCCGCCTCCGGCCCGAAGAAGAAGCGGGTGACGAAGAAGCCAAGCCCCAGCACCGCGACGACGATGCCGGCCGGGCCGAGGACGACCGCATTGTCGCCCTCGTCGATGCTGCGGCGCACGGCGCGAGCGCGCCAGAGCAGCAGGATGGCCACAGTGACGGCGACCGTGACGGCGAAGACGGCGGCCAGCGCCGGATCGGCGACGGGGACGTTGGAGACGTTGAGCGGCAGGTCGGGGATGCCGATGTCGAGCTTCTTGACGTTGGAGCCCCAGAGCGTCTCGCCGAAGCCCTCGAGGAAGAAGGTGAGCCCGATCGTCGCCATGAACAGGATGATCTGCTCCTGGTTGACCATGTAGCGCAGGATGATGCGCTCGATGGCCACGGCGAGAAGGAGCATGATCACGCCGGTGAGCAGGATGGCGAGGAAGAGCGGAACGCCCCGCTCCATCAGACCGACGAGCGACAGGGCGGCAAACAGCACCATCACCCCTTGCGCGAAATTGAAGACGCCGGAGGCCTTGTAGATCAGCACGAAGCCCAGCGCGACCAGCGAGTACATGACGCCCGACAGAATGCCGCCGATGACGACCTCGCCGAAGAACAAGGGCCCCGTCAGGATCACGATCCAGGGCTGGACGAGAACTTGGAAGAGGAAATCCATGGAGCTTCCCTGCCGATCCCTCTCGCAGCCTCAGTGGCTCACACCGAGATAGGCCTCGATGACGGCCTGGTTGTTCTGCACTTCCGCTGGCGTGCCGTCGGCGATCTTGGCGCCGTAGTTCAAGACCACGACCCGGTCCGACAGATCCATCACCACGCTCATGTCGTGCTCGATGAGGGCGATGGTGGTGTTGAAGGTGTCCTTGACGGTGAGGATGAAGCGGCTCATGTCCTGCTTCTCCTCCAGGTTCATGCCGGCCATGGGCTCGTCGAGCAGCAGGAGCTCGGGCTCCATGGCGAGCGCCCGGCCGAGCTCGACGCGCTTCTGCAGGCCGTAGGGGAGCCTGCCGACGGGGACCCTGCGGATGTGCGGGATCTCGAGAAAGTCGATGATGCGCTCGACCGCCTCGCGGTGGCGGATCTCCTCGCGCTGGGCGGGGCCCCAATGCAGCATGTGCGCGAGGAGGCCGCGGCGCATCTTCAGCGTGCGGCCGGTCATGATGTTGTCGAGCGTCGACATGCCCCTGAACAGCGCGACGTTCTGGAAGGTGCGGGCGATGCCCTGGCTGGCGGCAAGGTAGGGCCGCATGTCGTGCCGGCGCTGGCCTTTGAAGGTGATCACCCCATCTTGGGGGTGATAGAAGCCGTTGATGACGTTGAGCATCGACGTCTTGCCGGCGCCGTTGGGGCCGATGATGGCGCGGATCTCGCCCGAGCGGATGTCGAAGGAGACGTCGCGGAGGGCCTTGACGCCGCCGAACGACAGCGACACGTGCTCGAGCGAGAGCA
>DATEVP010000108.1:0-5916 GCA_035258465.1 Hyphomicrobiaceae bacterium | reverse complement strand
TTCAAGAACATCATGCACCGCAAGGGCCGCCAGGACGCGGCCCGCTCCAAGCTGTTCGCCAAGCTCGCGCGCGAGATCACCGTCGCCGTCAAAAACGGCCTGCCCGATCCCGACATGAACGCCCGCCTGCGCCTGGCCATCCAGGCGGCGCGGGCCGAGAACATGCCCAAGGACAACATCGAGCGGGCCATCAAGAAGGCGGCCGGCGGCGGCACGGAGCACTACGAGGCGATCCGCTACGAGGGCTACGGGCCGGGCGGCGTGGCCATCATCGTCGAGGCGCTGTCCGACAACCGCAACCGCACCGGCGGGGCGGTCAGGGCCGTCTTCACCAAGCACGGCGGCAATCTCGCCGCCACCGGCGCCGTCTCGCATATGTTCGCCCATGTCGGCGAGATCGTGTATCCAGCGAGCGTGGCGTCCGCCGATGCCATGCTCGAGGCCGCCATCGAGGCGGGCGCAGAGGACGTCCGCTCCGACGCCGACGGTCATGTCATCGCCTGCACGTTCGAGGATCTGGGCGCCGTGTCGGGCGCGCTGGAGGCCAAGCTCGGCGAGGCCAAGTCCGTCAAGGCCATATGGAAGCCGCTGCAGACGACGGCGGTCGATGAGGAGAAGGCGGCGAGCATCCTGAAGCTGATTGCCGGCCTCGAGGAGGACGATGATGTGCAGAGCGTCACCTCCAATTTCGAGGTGTCCGACGCCGTCATGGCCAGGCTGACGGCGGCCTGAGGCGCCACGGGTGCAGGCAGGAAGTGCCTTGCGGCCTCGGCCCCGTCCACATGCGCCATTTTTGCCAACATTTTCCTATCGCGTTCAGGTGGTAGGCTCAGCCGCCGGCGTTTGGTGGCGAGTCGCAAAAGAGGCCTTGGGGCTTGGGGGTTGAGATGCGCAAAACTCAAATCGGTCACTTGGTCCGGTTGATCGTCTTCGCGGTGCTCTTAGCGGCGCTGCTGCCGGCCGGCAGCGGGCTGGCGCAGGATGCGAGCAGCGCGACGCAGCTCATGCTCGACACCGGCGGCCATATGTCGAAGGTGTGGAAGGTCCTCGTCACCCCCGACGGCAAGCAGATCGTCTCCTCCTCCGACGACAAGGTCGTCCGGGTCTGGGACATGCAGAGCGGCAAGACCGTGCGCACCATTCGCGGCCAGGTCGGGCCGGGCAGCGAGGGCAAGCTCTACTCCATCGCGTTGTCGCCGGACGGCAAGTGGCTCGCGGTGGGCGGCTGGACGCACAGGGAGTGCGCGGGCCGCTGCGGCGAGGTGCGCCTGCACGACTTCGCCACCGGCAAGCTGGTCGGCCTCTTCAAGGGGCACACCAATGTCGTGTTCGGGCTCGCCTTCTCGCCCGACGGCAAGCGGCTCGTCTCGGGCAGCGGCGATACCACGGCCATCATCTGGGACGTTGCGAGTCTGAGGCTGCTGCACATCCTCAAGGGCCACAATGCCGAAGTCTATGCCGTCAGCTTCACGCCCGATGGCGCGCGCGTGGTCACGGGGAGCTTCGACCAGACGGCCAAGCTGTGGTCGGTGAGCGACGGGCGGGAAATCGCGCCCATGACCGGGCACCGCGACAAGATCTTCGCGCTCGCCGTCTCCCCGGTGGACGGGACCATCGCCACCGCCGGCTACGACCGCACGGTCCGGCTCTGGGACGGCAGGACGGGACGGTTCCTGCGCATCGTCGCCAACCAACAGACGATCGTGGGCACGGTCAGCTTCAGTCCGGACGGCAGGTGGCTCCTGACGGGAACCGGCGGCACGCGCGATTTCGACTGTCACGTCTGGGAGGTTGCGACGGGCAAGGAGCGCGTCACCTACAAGGGGCACGACAACATCGTCATCGCCAGCGCCATCACCCCCGACGGGCGGCTCGCCGTGACGGGCGGCGGCAACAGCAGCCAGATCCAGGTCTGGGACCTGCTGACGGGTCAGACCAAGCAGGTGCTCACGGGCACGGGCGCCCCGGGTTGGGCCGTCGGCTTCTCCCCCGACGGACTGCGGATTGGATGGGGAACCAAGAGCAAAGTTGGCTGGACGGTCAACGATCGCGCGGATCTGGCCATGGAGCTGCGCCTTCCCGGTGGCGGCACAGGGCTCGGGCGGCCCGAGCCGATCGACGCCACGAGCGCCAAGACGTTCGTTCGGGCGCGCGCGAGCTACGGGCCTTACACGCTTCTCCATCGTCCGGGCGGGGTCTATAGCGGCGATGCCATCCTCGACCTGACCAGGGACGGCCAGAAGCAGGCGACCATCACGCGCGGCTCGACCGACGGCTACGATCATCGCTCCTATTCCTTCACGCCCGACGGGCAGGTCTTCGTTTCGGGCGGTCTTGGAGGGACGCTCGCCGCCTACGACCTCGGCGGACGCCTGCTCGGCAACTACGTCGGCCACGAGAGCGACGTGTGGTCCGTGACGCCATCGCCGGACGGCCGCCTGCTCGTCTCGGGCAGCCACGACCAGACCATCCGTCTGTGGAACGCGAAAACCTTCGAGCTGATCGTCACGCTGTTCCCGGGCTCGGACGGCGAGTGGGTGATGTGGACGCCGCAGGGCTACTACGCCTCCTCCCCCAACGGCGACCGGATCGTCGGCTGGCAGATCAACAAGGGCGAGGCGCAGGCGGCCGACTACGTCACGGCCAGTCAGCTCCGCAACACGTTCTACCGTCCCGACATCGTCGAGGCCGCGCTGGATCGCGGCAGCGCCAACGTGGCGATCGCCCAGGCGACGACGCGGGCCGCCGGCTTCAAGCTCTCCGATCTCGTCAAGCGGCCGCCGCCGAAGCTCCAGGTGACGGGCCCGACCGAGGGCAACGAGACCATGCGCGGGCGCGCCGCCATCACGCTTGCCCTCAACGAGACGCGGGACGACCCGGTCAAGGGCTTCGACGTGTTCGTCAACGACGTCAAGGTCAGCGCCGACGCCAAACGGCAGGGTGGCGATGTCAGCTTCGATGTGCCGCTGGGCCAGGGCACCAACCGCGTTCGCGTGGTGGCGCGCAGCGCCAACGACCTGCTCGGCGAAGCTGCGATCGAAATCACCCAGAACGGGGAAGGCGCGCTCGATAAGCGCGACCACCTCTTCATCATTGCCGTCGGCGTCGACAAGTACCCGAACATGCCGCCGGCCTGCGGCCCCAAGCGCGACCGCAACTGCGACCTCTCCTATGCGGGCGCCGATGCCAAGGCGTTCGCCGAGACGATCCAGGCCCAGATGGGCCGGCAGCATCAGCATGTCGTCAAGCGCGTGTTGTTCAACGGCGCCGGCGGCACGCTGGAGCCGACGCGCGAGAACATCGAGAACGCGTTCGACATGCTGCTGGAGGCGAAGGACAACGACACGGTCGCGGTGTTCATCGCCGGCCACGGCTACAACGATCCGCGCAGCGGCTACCAGTTCCTGCCGACCAACGTGCGCGCCGGCGACAGCGCTAACTGGGCATCGTCCTCCATCATCAAGTGGACGACGCTGGAAACGGCAATCCAGGCGGCCAAGGGGCGCCGCCTGCTGTTCGTCGACACCTGCCGCTCGGGCAGCGCCTACAACGCCCGCCTGATCAAGGACGCGAGCGATGGCGGCATCGTCGCCTTCTCCGCCACCAACATGCAGCAGGACGCAGTCGAGCTGCCGAGCCTCGGCCACGGGGTTTTCACGTCCGTGCTGGTCAAGGGTCTCAGGGGCGCGGCCGACATCGCCCAGGAGCGCGAAGTGCGCGTGTTCGACCTCGGCGCCTTCCTCGAGCGCGAGGTGCGCAAGATGACGAACGGGCGCCAGACGCCGGATTTCTACAAGAAGCCGGGGGCGGAGAACTTCGTGCTGGTGCGCATATAGCGCGCGAGGATGGAGTCATTCCCGCGGAGCGTTCAGCGGAAGCGGGAACCCAGCCAAGTCCTCCAGCGAAGGAGTCTGAATCTGGATTCCCGCTCTCGCTTCGCTTGGCGGGAATGACGCGCGAGGGGTCTGGCCCGCTCGCGCTCTCGTGGTATCAGGGCCCATGCGCGCGCAACCGATTCGCATCATCGGCATCGATCCGGGCCTCAGGCGCACCGGCTGGGGCATCGTCGAGGCGGACGGCCTGCGCCTGTCCTACGTCGCAAGCGGTCTCGTCACCTCCGATGCCGCCGACGACTTGGCCTATCGCCTGCGCGAGCTCTACCTGGGTCTCGTCGATGTCCTGGCGCGATTTTCCCCGCACGAGGCGGCCATCGAGGAGACCTTCGTCAACAAGGATGCGCGCGCAACGCTCAAGCTCGGGCAGGCGCGCGGCATGGCGCTCTTGGCGCCGGCGCAGAAGGGGCTGCGCATCGCCGAGTATCCGCCCAACGTCGTCAAGAAGACGGTGACCGGCACCGGCCATGGCGAGAAGCACCAGGTCGCGGCCATGATCGGCTTCCTGCTGCCCAAGGCGCGCTTCGACAGCGCCGACGAGGCCGATGCGCTGGCCATCGCCATCTGCCACGCCAGCCACCGCTCCACCGCCCGCGCGATCGCGGCGCGAGGCGCGAAATCCCCTCTCCCCATGCCTTCTTCGGCATGGGGAGAGGGTTAGGGTGAGGGGCAGCCACATGCGCCGGAGCAAGCTTCTGCCCCTCACCCCGACCCTCTCCCAGCAGGCCCTCGGGTGGACTTTGGGCAGGGCGATCGTGTGGAGAGCCCGAGGGCAAGCGGGGAGAGGGAGAGGCGCCCCATGATCGGCAAGCTCAAGGGCATCGTCGATGCGGTGGGCGAGGCGCACGCCATCATCGACGTTGGCGGCGTCGGCTACGAGGTGCAGGCCTCCGCCCGCACGCTGCGCAACCTGGCGCCGGGCGAGCCCGTGAGCCTCGCCATCGAGACGCACGTGCGCGAGGACGCCATCCGCCTGTTCGGCTTCACCAGCGAGGTGGAGCGCGCCTGGTTCCGCCTGCTGCAGACCATCCAGGGGGTGGGCGCCAAGGTGGCGCTGGCCGTGCTCGGCACGCTCTCCCCGCAGGATCTCGCCAACGCCATTGCGCTGCAGAACTGGGCCGCGGTGGAGCAGTCGCCGGGGGTGGGCAAGAAGCTCGCGCAACGCATCGTCGCGGAGCTGAAGGACAAGGCGCCGGCGCTCTCGGCCGCCGGCCTCAACGTGCCCGTGGCCTCAGCCAAGGGCGGCCGTGCGGCCGTCGATGACAACGCCACGGCCGAGGCGATCTCCGCGCTCACCAATCTCGGCTATCAGCCCGCGCAGGCGAGCCAGGCGGTGGCCGCGGCGATGGCGGAGCTGGGCCAAGCCGCCGACACGGCCAAGCTCATTCGCCGCGGGCTGAAGGAGCTCGCGCGGTAGCATCCCGGCTATCGCAGCGGGCTAGCGGAGTTCGGGCTGAGCGGCCGCGCGCTCAGATGAGCTGCCAGAAGATCAGGAACAGGCCGACCACGGAGACGACCCAGGCGCCGGTGCGCAGCCAGGGAATGCCCGCAAGGTAGAGCAGCGCGTGCGCGACACGCCCCCAGAAGAAGATCGCCGCCCCGAGCGCGGTGATCGCGTTGGTCTTGCCGGCAAGCTGCGCCGCAAACACCAGGATCGCGAACAGCACCAGGCTTTCCAGCATGTTGCGATGCGCGCGCTGGGCACGGCCGGCCCAGCCCGTCATGTCGGGCAGCCCTTCCCGGTTGCCGGCGAGCGTCGGCAGGCCAACCTGCTGCGTGGCGCCGGCGACGGCTATGACCACCAGAACAACCGTCAATACGACCGACCAGACGAGATAGGCGAGCTCGGGTGTCATGGTGGCTTTTCCTCCCTTGTTTTCTGTCAACCCTGCAAGTATGGCCCCGCCCCGTGGCCCGTCGAGGGGTTCAGTTTGCGGTGCAGCGGAACCAGCAAGCCTTTGGCCTGTTTTTGCGAGAGGGGTCAATAGCGACCAGGTAACTTCGGCTCGGCGGACCGGGCTCG
>DATEVP010000107.1:0-4069 GCA_035258465.1 Hyphomicrobiaceae bacterium | reverse complement strand
AGAGCCGACGTTGGATAGTGCACGCAACCCCGGTGTCTGTCGACGCCACAGCCCCCTGGGGCACCGCTCCCACGGCCCGATGGTTCCACGGCTCGCAGCGGGATTGCGGGGATAAAACGCGCTCGGCGTTGGCGCCGCTTCCCGGCCCGCGATAACACGAGCCGTCTCTCGTACATCGTGCGCGTTGGAAACAACCAGGGCAACCGGCCTGGCAATCGGCGGCCACGCCACTTGCCGGCCCGGCGGTCCTCGACCCATCTCGATTGGAGCTGGACCTTGAAGATCGCAGTGCCCCCAAACGTGCACACGAGCGGATCCAGGCTGGTGCCCTCCTTGCGCTATCGCGACGTCGAGGCGGCCATCGGTTGGCTGTGCGATGCCTTCGGGTTCGAGGAGCGCAACGTCGTCAACGAGATCGACGGCAGCATTCGCCATGCCCAGCTGACCTTCGGCGACGACATGCTCATGCTGCTGCCCGCCTCGCCGTCAGGGGCCAGCAGCCCCGACAAGCAGCCCGAGGACAGCGGCGGCGCCGAGACGCAGAGCCTCTACTTCGTCGTGGACGACGCCGAGGCGCACTACCTCAGGGCGAAAGCCGCCGGCGCCGACATTCTCGAGAATGAGGACTACGCGTTCGGCGGGCGCGGCTTCTCGTGCCGCGACCTGGAGGGCCATGTCTGGCATTTCGGCACCTACAATCCGCGCCAGGAAGGGATCGCGGACGGCGTTTGGATAAGGGAATTCCTGTACGGGAACCGCGCGCGGAGCCTGGCGGGACGTCTGCGCGAAGGGCTCAATCCGCCCGTGCTCCTTGCCGCCGTGGTGGCCTCCATCGTCGCAGCCGCCACGGTCGGGTGGATGCTGGTGGCGCTGCCGCAGACGAGCGCGAGCGCAAAGGAGAGAGGGCCGGCGTTCAGGGCGATGCTCCCACCGCAAGGCGCGGAGACCGGCGTGCGCGTCCTCGCCCGGGCCCATGAGCGGACGAAGGCGCACGCCCCCGCGGCCCAATCGCAATCGGCAGCCCAGCCCGTCGAGGACGCATCCGAGCGTCCCGGCCAGCCGGCAACCGAGACGGCTCGCTTGAGCGGCTGGGCAATGGCGTCGATCGGATCGCCCCAGCGGACCGACGAAGCGGCCGAGCGCGCCGCCCGGCAGGCAGCCGAGCAGGCCGCCGAGGAGGCGCTGAAGAAATCGCGCGCCGCGCAAGGCACCGCCGCGCAGGCGTTCCGGCAACTGCGTGCTGCGCGCAAGGCAGCCGCGGCGGCCAAGCCGGGCTTGGTGGAAGCGCACGTGCCGGTCGCAACCGTCTCGCCCGAATCACGCGAGCAGCAGGCGGCGCGTGAGCGCGCCGCCAAGGAAGCCGCCGCGAAAGAAGCGGCTGCGAAGGCCGCCGCCGAGGCGGAACGCTGGAAGGTGAGCACGGCCCAACCCACAAAGGCCGCGGCCCGGTCGGGCCAAGAGCAGAACGCGCGCCCGCAAGCTGGCTGGGACTGCGTGCCGAGTCCGCCGTCGGGAGAGATCGCGTGTCATCCGCTGGGGAAAAAGCCGGCTGCCGCCAAGGCGTCCGCCGCGGCAAGACAGAATCTGTTCGCCGTCGAGATCGTGGTGGAGCCGACGCCCGAGCAAAGGCCGTCGCCGGTGCAAAAGCAGCCCCAAGAGCAAAGGCGTCCCCAAGAGAAAGAGGCGAGCGCGCGCTTCTGGGACTGTCAGCCGAGCCCGCCCGACGGCCAGATCATTTGCCGCCCGACGACCGGTCGCTCAGGCAGCCGCACGCATCAGTGAAGGTAGTGACCGGGACCTGCATGGGTCTCGATGGCGCGCGGCGGGCGCGTCAGTTCGGGTGATGTCGCCTGTGGTGCTCCCCGCGCGCATAGCCGCGGAGCTGCGAATAGAGCTGCACCTGGTGCGGCGTGAGCATTGCCGCCGTCAGAAGGTGATATTTGAGGTGGGCCTTGCGCAGCTCGGCCTGGACCTCGCCGATCCCGGCCGTTGCCGCGCTCAGGCTGTCCTGCGAAATGGTGCGCGCGGCAAACAGGCCGTCCAGATGAGCTTCCCGCTCGATGAGCTTGGTCCCAAGCTCGACAGCCTCGGCCGTCATCTCGTCGAACAGCGCCTTGACGCTGCGCCGCTGCTCATCTGAGAGGCCGAGTCGATCGGCAAGCTCCAGCACGTGGCGTGGCCCCGGGTAGCCGTTCAATTCGGCCGCAAGCGCCAGGCCCATGCCGCGTCCCGTCCGCAAGCCGGCGATCTCTTGCTCGGAGAGTGCCTTGATCGGGCGCGTCTCCATGCCGGCATAGGGCTGCTGCGCCGGCTGCGCTGCCGCACCCTGAGCCGCAAGAACAAGGATCGCGACGGCGGCAACCAGGCGAAGGCTCATCGTAGGGCTCCGTGGCAAATCGAAAGGCTCGGCTCAGACTACGGCGAACTGGCCCATCATGCCGTGGTCCTCGTGCTCGAGGATGTGGCAATGATACATGAACGGCATCTTCGGCGGGGCGGGATTGTCGAAGCGAACGAGAAGCTCCGCGTGCCGCTCGACCAGGACGACATCCTTCCAGCCGGATTCGTGCGCGGCCGGCTTTCCACCGTTCTTGCTCAGGATGCGGAAGCTCGCCCCGTGCACGTGGAACGGGTGCGCCATCGGCATGCCTCCAGCGGCGATCTCCCAGATCTCCGCGGTGCCGAGCTTTGTCGTAACGTCGATGCGATCCATGGCAAAGGCGCGGCCGTTGATGCCCATCATGGGGCCGGCTCCGGTCATCATTCCCATACCCATCATCCCCATCATCGGGTTGAGCTCGAAGGTGCGCCAGGCGACGGCCGACTTCACGTCCGGATCCGCCAGCGTCGCGAGCTGCCGAGGCAGGCGAGTGACGGCCGCCTTCGAAGCAGGGTCGGGCTTGAAGCGCATCAGGACTTCTGCTGCCCCTCCCGAACGCCGCGGGGGCCCCATCATCGGCATCATCATGCCGGGTCCCTGGCCCGCGCCGGGCGCGGTGACAAGGTCGATGGAACGGCCATCGGCAAAGTCGACCAGCACCTCGTAGCGTTCCGCCGGCGCAATCACCAGGCTCTTCACCTCCAACGGCTCGATGAGCAGCCCGCCATCGCCGGCGATGACGAAGAACGGTCGCCGGTCGGAAAAGCGCAGATCGAAGATGCGAGCATTGGCGCCATTCAATAGGCGCAAGCGCACGATGCCAGCGGGCACGCTTGCCACCGGGCCGATGGCACCGTTGACGACCAGCGTGTCGCCCTGGAAGCCGTGCATCATGTCCATCATGTTGGGCCGATACACCACCTCGCCGCTGGGGCCGAACCGCTTGTCCTGCAGCACGATCGGCAGATCGTCGACGCCGTAGGCTGCAGGCAGCCCCCGATCGGGATCGGCGCCGTCGCTGACGATCATCATGCCGGCAAGGCCCGAATAGACCTGCGGCGCCGTATTCCCGTTGGGGTGCGGATGGAACCAGGCCGTGCATGCCGGCTGCTTGATCCTGATCTCCGGCGACCACACCGCGCCCGGCCTGATCGTATTGTGCGGCCCACCGTCCACGTGGGAAGGCACCAGCATCCCGTGCCAGTGCAGGGTCGTGTCCTCGTCGAGGTGGTTCTCCACGCGGAACGGGATCGTGTCGCCGCTGCGCACGCGAACCACCGGTCCGAGGTGGCTCGATGAGATGCCCCGCGACGGCACCGCCGGCCCCAGACCGAATCGGTGCTGCGTTTTCTGCAGCGCGAGCGTCACGGGCTCGCCGTCGCGTGCCTCGACAAGCCTCGGGATCGGCAGGGCTGGCGCGGCAGATGGGGCGGCACGCGTCGGGCGCGGCAACCCGGAAAGGGCGAAGCTGGCCGCGGCAGATCCGGAAAGGGCTAGCGCGGCGCGGCGCGTGAGCGATGTCTTGACCGGCATGGGAGCAACCTTTCAGTGACGAGGAGCGCGCGTCAAGGCGGTGAAGTCTCGCCCTCCGGGCCTGCGGCCCGGAGGGTTCGCGGATGGCGTTGGAGCCAGCACGCTCAATGCCGGTGCTGCGGCCCGCCCATGCCCGCCCCGCGCGTCATGCTGGGG
>DATEVP010000106.1:0-3853 GCA_035258465.1 Hyphomicrobiaceae bacterium | reverse complement strand
TCCGCCGTCACCGGGTGCTCCCGCCCGCTCACCCACTCGGAGATCTCGAGCACCATGGCGCCGGTCGCCACGCCGAGGCTCACGGACACCTGCTGCGCCACGCTCGCCATGGCGGTGGCAGCCCCGATCTGTCGCGGCTCCAGCTCTGCATAGGTGATGGCCGACAAGCTGGTGAACTGCAGCGAGCGCAGGAAGCCGCCGAGCAGCAGCACCGCGATCATGAAGAAATGCGGGGTCGCAGCGGTAAATAGCCCGTAGCCCATCAGCACCACGGAGGCGAGCAGCCCGTTGACGATCAGCAGCTGCCGGAAGCCGAACTTGAACAGGAAGGAACGCGCCAACGGCTTGACGGCCAGCGCCCCCAGGGCCCCGGCAAAGGTGATGAGGCCGGAGCTCAGCGCATCGAGCCCAAACCCGAGTTGCAGCATCAGCGGCAGCAGGAAGGCGCTGGCGCCGACGCCGAAGCGAAAGAACGTGCCGCCGACGATGCCGGCTTCGAACGTCTTGAACCGCAGCAGGCGCAGATCGAGCAGCGGCCGCTCGACCTTGAACGCATGCCGCACGTAGGCCGCGAGCGACACCGCGCCGACGCCCGCACAAGCGGCCGCCAATTCCGGCGGCGCAATGCGCCGGCCTGACATGGCCGTCCCCAGGATCAGCCCGCCGAGGCCGATGGCCGACAGCAGGAAGCCTTTCACATCGAGCGGCGGCGTCTCTTCCTTGATGTCGGGGATGAACAGTGTGCCCAGCACGATGCCGAGCAGGCCGATCGGGATGTTGACGAAGAAGATCCAGCGCCAGTCGGCATAGGTGACGATCAGGCCGCCGAGCGGCGGCCCGAGCATCGGGCCGATCAGCGCCGGCATGGCAATGAACGAGAGTGCGCGCACGAGCTCGCTCTTGGGCACCGTGCGGATCACCACCATGCGGCCGACCGGCACCATCATGGCTCCGCCGGCGCCCTGCACCGCGCGCCAGAACACGAACTGATTGAGCGAGCCCGAGAAGGCGCAGCCGATCGAGGCAGCCATGAAGATCGCCAGCGCCACGCGGAACGTCGTGCGCGCGCCGACCCGGTCGGCGATCCAGCCGCTGACCGGGATGAACACGGCGAGGCTGACGAGGTAGGACGTGACGGCGAGCTTGAGCGAGATCGGGTCGAGGCCCAGGTCGCGGGCGATCGTCGGCAGCGCGGTCGCCAGGATGGTGGAGTCGGTGTTCTCCATGAAGAGGGCGGTGGCGACGACCAGGGGGACGACCGGGATCGGCGCGGACATCAGCTCGCCGGCCCCAGCATCTGGCGCCGCTTGGTCCAGCGCCGCGCAATTTCCATGGCGATGGTCTCGGCCGAGTTGAGGGGCCGGTATGTCCACGCCTCCAGCCGCTCGAAGCGCTCCGGCAGGGGCCGCGTCGCGCCATAGCGGCGCAAGGCCTCGTGGAAGTGCATGAACTTCGCCGAGCCGCCCTCGGGCTCGAGCACGCACACCGGCCGCCCCGTGGCGCACGCCTCGCCCGTCATGTTCACGGAATCCGCCGGCACGACGAAAGCGTCGGCATGGGCGAGAAAGGCCGGATAGGGGTTTTCACCCTGGCCATCCCAGAACAGGCGCCGCGCACGGGCGGTGGCCTCGCGGACGAAATCCGCGACCGGCGCAGGCGTGCGCCGCGACGGCGTGATCATCAGGCCCGCGCCGAGATCGGCGAGCGAGCGCAACGCGGAGGCAAGATGCGCCAGCACGGCCGGCGTGTAGCGGTAATCGTCGTTGGGTCCGCCGAGGGCAACGGCGACGCGCGGCGTCGGCAGAGCGGCGATCTCGGGCGGCATCGCGGCGCGCAGCGTCTGCAGCCGTTGCGGGGAGAAACTGTGCGGGGCCGTCAGAGTTGTAATGACATTGAGCCCGCGGCGCGTGTCGTGGTCGGGCACCCAGAACAGGTCCGCGGTGCGGGCGCTCACCTTCGGGTCCAGCAGGATGATGGTGTAGGTGGCGAGCCGGGCCTGCTGCTTGAGCTTGCGGATGTAGGGCGTCGTCAGCCGGCCGCAGGAGATGGCAAAGTCGGGCCAGGGCGGAGAGAAGGCGCTGGCGGCGGTGCCGAACCGCTCGGCGGGGCTGACAGGCCCCCACGGCGAGAGCGCCCGCCATATGCCTTTGGGACCGACGAGCTTGATCTGGTAGTCGAGCCCCATCGCATCGAAGACGCCGCGCGTCTGCACATCGTTGCCGGCCTTGCCGTCGCTGATGATCCAGCCGCGGCGGCCGGCCAGCGTCTTGAGGGCATCGGTCATGACTGCATCGAGCCCGCTTCTATTTTCTGTCGCCAATGCGAAACAAAGTTGCTCAAGTCGGCGCCGTACGCCAGACTCGCCGCGCGAAGTCGGCCGGAGTCATAGCCCCATGCGCGCCCGCCTCGATGCTACCGATTGGCGCATCTTAAGGGAGCTGCAGGCCAACGGCCGCATCACCAACGTGGAGCTGGCACGCAAGGTCGGCATATCGCCGCCGCCCTGCCTGCGGCGCGTGCGGGCGCTGGAGCAGAGCGGCATGATCGCCGGCTACTTTGCCCTCCTCGACGAAAAGACCATCGGCTTCGAGGTGATCGCCTTCGCCATGGTCGGCCTGCACAGCCAGGCCGAGGCCGACCTGCGGGCGTTCGAGAACCGCGTCCTTGCCTGGGTGCTGGTGCGGGAGTGCTACATGCTCTCGGGCGAGACCGATTTTCTCCTGAAGTGCGTGGCGCCGGACCTCACCACGTTCCAGGACTTCGTCATCGATGAGCTGACCGCGGCGCCCAACGTCGCGAGCGTCAAGACCACCCTCGTCATCCGCCGCGTCAAGTTCGAGCCGGGCGTGCCCGTGGCGCTCGCCCAACGGCGGCGCGCAGGCTGAGGCGGTTTGCCTTGGCGCGTATCCCTCCGCGCCATCCTACTTGTATTCGATTTTCAGGATCTCGTAGCTGCGCGCGCCCTTGGGCGTCGTCACCTCGGCGGTCTCGCCCTTCGACTTGCCGATCAGTGCCCTGGCGATCGGCGAGCTGATCGAAATCTTGCCGTCGCGGACACTGGCCTCGTGCTCGCCCACGATCTTGTACTTGACCTTGTCGCCGGATTCCTCGTCCTCGAGCGCCACGGTGGCGCCGAACTTGACTGTGTTCCCGGACAGCTTCGAGGGGTCGATGACTTCGGCGCGCGAGAGCTTGTCCTCGAGGTCGGCAACTCTCGCCTCGTTGAGGCCCTGGGCCTCCTTGGCCGCGTGATACTCGGCATTTTCCGCAAGATCGCCATGCTCGCGAGCATCGGCAATCTGCTGAATAATGCGCGGGCGCTCCTCGACCTTGAGGCGGTGCAGCTCGGTTTCGAGCTTCTTGTAGCCCTCAACGGTCATCGGCACCTTGTCCATGGCCCTCGCTCACATTCCCCGCGCCGGCCCGGATCGAATGCCGGCGCCAAAACTCCAGTCTCACTCAGTCTTTCGGGTTTGGCCAGCCCTCTTGGGGCCGGCAAGCCACGACATCTTCAGGATGCACGGCCCATATAGGATTGCAGTGGCGCCACCATGAGGGTGCCCGCTGCAAGCGCCTTGATGGCTTGCGTCGCCGCCAGCGCACCAGCCAATGTTGTATAATACGGAATATGGTTGAGCAAGGCGGTGCGGCGTATGTCCTTGGAATCCGCCAGCGCTTTGGCCCCCTCGGTGGTGTTGAAAACGAGGTGTACGGCGCCATTCTTCATCAGGTCGACGATATGGGGGCGGCCTTCGAGCACTTTATTGACCTGCTCGCAAGGAATGCCGTGGGCCTCGAGGGCCCGCTTGGTCCCGCGCGTGGCGATAATGCGAAAGCCCATGTCGACGAGCTC
>DATEVP010000105.1:0-6335 GCA_035258465.1 Hyphomicrobiaceae bacterium | reverse complement strand
AGCAGACGCGGTTCGCGTCTATCTCTCCAAGCCGCGCGTCTTTGGCAAGGCCGCTTCAATGCGACGGGCGGTCGATGCTCAGTGCCTGCGCCGCGGGCGCCGGCAGGCGTCGAGGATCGACTGCGGCAGCCGGCGGCGCTCGGCTGTCTCGAGCTCGGCGAGCGCTGAGGCAATCAGCTCGGCCGCCTGATCGAGCCCGGGCACGCGGGCAAGATCGTCGCGAATGTAGGCCAGCGTCTCCCGGATCGTCCCAAGATCGACCAATGGGACGTTTCGTTTCGCGTCAAACGCGCCCTTCACCTTCGTTTTCCCCGGCTTCTCTCCCGCTCCCGCCGCGGCCCTCGCAAGAAGCGTGCACGGAGAGTCCGGGGTCAGACCCCTCGCGTTCACCTTGGCGCTCTTAATGCTCGCTCCAGGCGAGGGGTCTGACCCCTTCCCCGATCAGGCTGCCCGCACCAGCCGGCTCTGCAGCTCGAGCACGGCAATCATGAAGCCGACGCGATCCTCGGCGGCCTCGGCCAGAATCGAGAAATAGTTGGGCGTCTCGGGCAGGATCTCGCCGATCACCTCGCCGTACTCGAACTTGAGCTCCGCCTCGTGCTTGCGGGCGATCGTCTGCATCTTCGAGTTCTCGGCCAGGCAGCTCATGTAGAGGCGGCGGATGCCGCGGTTGCGCGCGGCGCGAACGATGCGCCCCATCAGCTCGCTGCCGACGCCCTGGTCCTGGAACGCCTTCTCCACCGAGAACGCCGCCTCCGCCTCCTCGCCCCAGGCATCGCCCAGCCGGCGCAGCTCGGCCGCGGCGCGCACATGGCCGTCGGCGATGTGGCCATAGACGACGCTGCCGTACTCGGCCATGCGGCTGGCGTAGTCCTCGATGAAGGCATCGGAGACGGAATGGGCAAAGCGCAGGCGCCGGCTGTCCTTGTCCAGCCGCAGCAGATGGTCGCGGAACTTGCCCGCCTCCGTCGGCCACAGCTTGCGCGTCGCCGCCTTGTGGGAATTAGCGTTTCTCATGATCTACCCCTCTTCTTTTTCGCCGCGCGGCCCGGCGACGAATCCTCGTGTGTCGCAGGAACGCGGGCTCGCTCCCATGTAGGGCGCGATTTCGCACTGCACAATCGACGCTCTTGGTGACCGCACCGTGATGAAAGGAAAATGCTCCCATAACAATGAATTGATATCGATGCTGCAGTGCCACATGCGGCGCTGGGCCGCGCTGCCGGCGCGCGGCTGTACGCAGGCCGGTCATCTGCTTGGCGATTGGGCAGGAACGGCCGTCGCCGACGCACGGTTGACCGAGGAGCCTGGCGCCTTGACCCTCGATGGCCATCGCGCTAGCCGAGGCGGCGATGGACCTCCTCGAGACGTATCGCGCGCTCGTCGCCGGCAAGGTGATCGAAGCCGACCCGGCGCAGGCCGCAGCCGCTGAGCGGCTCGATCGGCTGGCGCAAGGGCTCGAGGGTTGGCGACCGCGACGGGGCCGCTTGCGCCGGCTCATCGGCGGCACGCAGCGGGCGCCCAGAGGGCGCTATATTTTTGGCCCCGTCGGCCGTGGCAAGACCATGCTGATGGATCTCTTCTTCGAGGCCGTCCGCTTCGAGCCCAAGCGCCGAGTCCACTTCCACGAGTTCATGGCCGAGGTGCACGAGCGCATCGGTGCCGCGCGCAAGACGGCACCGGGCGATCCCATTCCGGAGGTGGCCCAGGCGCTGGCAGGCGAAGCGCACCTGCTGTGCTTCGATGAGCTGCACGTGACCGATATCGCCGACGCCATGATCCTCGGCCGCCTGTTCCGCGGGCTCTTCGAAGCCCAAGTCGTGGTGGTGGCCACCTCCAACGTGGCTCCGGCCGAGCTTTACAAGAACGGGCTCAACCGTGCGCTGTTCCTGCCCTTCATCGACCTCATCGGCGAGCACATGGAGCTGGAGGAGCTGCTGGCGGCAAAGGACTTCCGGCTCGACAAGCTGGTCGGCAAGCCGCTCTACTTCACGCCGGCCGATGCCCACGCCAGGGCCCAGATGAACCGGCTGTGGGGCGAGCTCACCGGCCATCATCCGGGAGCCGAGGTCGATCTGGACGTCAAGGGGCGCTGGTTGCGCGTGCCGGCGGCGTCGATGGGCGTGGCGCGCTTCGGCTTCGCCGAGTTGTGCGAGCGGCCGCTGGGCGCCAACGACTATCTCCACATTGCGCACGCTTTCCACACGGTGATGATCGACGCCATACCGGTGCTGCGGCCCGCGCAGCGCGAGGTCGCCCGCCGCTTCGTCAATCTGATCGATGGGCTCTACGACAACCGGGTGTGCCTGATCGCCTCGGCCGACGATGAGCCCCAGGCCCTCTATCCGGCGGGCGATGTCCACTTCCTGTTCGAGCGCACCGCCTCGCGCCTGATCGAGATGCGCTCGGAGAGCTACCTCACCGGACGCATCGACCGCCTCAGCGCACGTGTGACGGCCTGAAGGCGCGCGAAGCGGGATGGCTGTCATTCCCGCGGAGCGATTAGCGGAAGCGGGAATCCAACCAAGAACAGAGGGCGCAGACGTTTGCCGCTGGATTCCCGCTCAGCGCTTTCGCTTGGCGGGAATGACGAGCGCTGCCAAGCCGCAAGGCGACCGCCTCAGCGCACGTGTCCCGGCCTGACCGGCGGCGCGTAGGGTGTGCCGGCGTGGCCACCCGGGACGTCGCCCGGCGCGGCCCAGCTCGACGGCTCCGCGGCGGCTGTCTCCGCGGGCGGCGCCTCGGTGGCAAGCCGTGATTTCGCCGGCAGCTTCATGCGGCGAACCGGCCCGAAGCCGCGGATGAGCCGCCGCAGCAGGCGCCGGTAGTCGTAGTAGTTCACCTCGAGGCGGTGGCGGTCGGAGCCGACGAACGCGTGCGCCCGCATGCGCGCCGCGCCCGATGCCAGATCCGAGCGCAAGCGCCGGGCCCGCGCAGGGGCAACGGCCTCGGCAACGATGGTGTTGGCGATCAGGCGGCCCTGGTAGTCGGCGAGCCGCCACATGCTGCCGTTGGCCTGCACCAGGCCGGCAGCAAACAGCCCCTCGTGCTCGGGGTGGAAGACGTTGAGGTAAAGGCGCGGCCGGCCGTCCGGCCCGAACAGCAGGCCCTCGTCGAGGAACGGCACGACCGGCTGGTATCCCGTGGCCAATACGATCATGTCGATCGTCTCGCGGCTTCCGTCCTTGAACACCACCTGCTCGCCCTCGAAGCCGGTGATCTCGGGCTTGATGGCGAGGCTGCCGTGGGCCACCAGGCGAGGGATCTCGTCGGTCATGGTGGGATGGGCCTGGTCGATGGAATAGTCGGGGTCGGGCATGCGGTAGCGCGAGGGCGGCCCCTGCAGCACCCACAAGCCGGCCTGGAACAGCCAGCGCTTGATGCGCCTGGGCAGCGGCAGCAGCTCCAGGTACTGCACGACGTCCCCTGTCGGCCAGCCCAACAGGAATTTAGGCACGAACCAGTAGCCGCGCCGGATGCTCAAGAAAACCTGCGAGCCGCCATGGACGGCGTCGGAGACGATGTCGGCAGCCGAGTTGCCGCAGCCGACGACGAGGACGCGCTTGTCGCGCACCTGCTTAGGGCTCTTGTAGCGGCGCGAGTGGACGATCTCGCCGGCAAACGTGCCGGGATAGGCTGGCATGCGCGGGGTGTCGTGATGGCCGCTCGCGATCACGACACCGCGGTAGGTGCGCGGACGCGCCTCGCCGGCAATCGCAACGTCCCAGAGCTTGTCGCTGCGGGGCGCGGCACGCGTCACGGTCTTGCCGAGCTCGATGTGCTCGCCGATGCCGAACTTCTCCGCGTAGTCGCGAAAATAGCCGAGCACGCGATCGTGGCTGGGGTATTCGGGGTACTCCTCGTCCAGCATCGGCAGATCCTCGAAGCCCGTCGAGCTGATGGACGAGACCAGATGGGTGCTCTCGTAGACGATGCCGCTGTCGGTTGAAATGTTCCAAAGCCCGCCGATGTCGGGGGCGCGCTCGAGGCAGTCGAAGGGAATGTCCCGCTCGATGAAGTTCTTGGCAACAGCCAGGCCGGACGCGCCGGCGCCGATGATGCAGAGCTTCTCACGGGGTTCGAGATGGGTCATTGATGAGCAGGCCTAGCACACGGGGTCGGCTGCCATCGAACCATTTTCAAGCGAATGGTTGCAATTTCTCCGGCGCCTTCCCCCATTTGTAGGCGTCTGGCGGTTCTACGCGTCTACAGGTGCTGACCAGGCCGATATCGAGTTTGACCCATTAGCTGAGACTCGCACAAAGCTCCTGCCATACCGCAGGAGTGCCGATAGGAGTGCCAATGGTTGAGTCTCTCTAATTCCTCGACCTGTCCAAGCTCTCGAATAGCCTTCTCGGATCAGCCAGGTGACCCGTTTGGCATGCGTCGTAGATGCGCTGCGCCCTTCGGTTCAGGGCGGCAATTTGCTCACCCGACATCTTCCTTTGCTCTTCACGCGTCAGCTTTTCGACGAAATTCTTGTACCTCGCGGCACAATCGATGTTGCCTTGAGCCGAGACCGCCACGGACATCAGGGCAAGCGCAACGGCGGCGCTGAAACCAAGCCTCAACATGCAAGACTTCTCCGTTTCACCCCACCGGCTTCTCGAGCGGTGTTGTCGCAAAACTGCACGCGGGTTGATAGGCGCCTGAAGCGTCACGTTTTGTCACTGATGCGTGAGCTTGGCTTCTCACGCCCCCGAAAGCCCAGAGTTCGATTGCAGTCACCGTCGCCGGTGCTGCCGGCGCAACCCAGGGATATCACAGCCGCGATCCGCTTCCTTCTCCCCACGGTGGCATTCGTTGCCGCTCACCTCGTCTTCATCGGCAGCGTCGTATGGCTGTCGATTCCTGGCTGACAGGCGATCGCGGGAGCCAAGCTGAACGCATGGCCGGCGGGCACGGCCAGGCCTGCACGTTTGCGAGGCAGTGCGCACGCCCTTCCCGCGCGGCCTTTTCCTTGAACGGGGTGCGGGTTCGGTGCTAACCAACCCGGCATCGGCGGCTCGCGGCCAAGCTGCGAGGCTTAATCGCATCGTCACACATGGAGTATCGGGCATGGCGCGCACCAGAATCGCGCTGATCGGCGCTGGCATGATCGGCGGCACCCTGGCTCACCTCATCGGCCTCAAGGAATTGGGCGACGTGGTGCTGTTCGACATCGTCGACGGCGTCCCCGGCGGCAAGGGGCTCGACATCGCGCAGGCCGGCGCGATCGAGGGCTACGACGCCGCCATCAAGCCCGCCAACGCCTACGCGGAAATTGAAGGCGCCGACGTGATCATCATCACCGCCGGCGTGCCGAGGAAGCCCGGCATGAGCCGCGACGACCTGCTCGGCATCAACATCAAGGTGATGGACCAGGCCGGTGCCGGCATCAAGAAGTACGCGCCCAACGCCTTCGTCATCGTCGTCACCAACCCGCTCGATGCCATGGTGTGGGCGCTGCAGAAGGCGTGCGGGCTGCCGCACCAGAAGGTGGTCGGCATGGCCGGCATCCTCGACACCGGCCGCTTCCGCGCGTTCCTGGCAGCCGAGCTCAAGGTCTCGGTCGAGGACGTGACGGCGCTCGTGCTCGGCGGGCACGGCGACGACATGGTGCCGATCGCCCGCTACTCCACCGTCGCCGGCATCCCGCTGCCCGACCTCGTCAAGATGGGCTGGCTCAAGCAGGAGCGGCTCGACGCCATCGTCGATCGCACGCGCAAGGGCGGCGGCGAGATCGTCAATCTCCTGAAGACGGGCTCGGCCTTCTACGCGCCGGCCTCCTCCGCCATCCAGATGGCGGAGAGCTACATCAAGGACAAGCGCCGGGTCTTGCCCTGCGCCGCCTATCTCAGCGGCGAATACGGCGTGCGGGGCCTCTATGTCGGCGTGCCGGTGGTGATCGGCGCCAAGGGCGTGGAGAAAATCGTCGAGATCGACCTCAACGCAGCCGAGCGGCAGATGTTCTTGAAGTCGGTGGAGTCGGTGAAGGGCCTGATCGAGGCCTGCGGCAAGATCGCGCCGCATCTCGCCCGCTGAGAGAGACCCATGCGCAAGAAAGCCATCTCGACGCCGAAGGCGAAGGCGATCGGCCCCTACTCGACCGCGGTCGAGGCCGGCGATTTCGTCTTCGTTTCCGGCCAGATCGCGCTCAACTCTGCCACGGGCAAGCTGGTCGAAGGCGACACCGCCGCGCAGGCCAAGCAGTCGCTCGAGAACCTCAAGACCATTCTGGAGGCGGCGGGGCTCACGTTCGCCGACGTGGTCAAGACCACCATCTTTCTCACCAGCATGGGCGACTTCGCCGCCGTCAACGAGGTCTACAAGGCCTACGTCGCCGAGCCCTACCC
>DATEVP010000104.1:0-5575 GCA_035258465.1 Hyphomicrobiaceae bacterium | reverse complement strand
AGACCATGTAATAGGCCTTGAAGCCGGGCGTGCCGCTGATCAGCGGCAGTGCCCCTTCCTGCGCACGCTTGACGACCTCCTCGGCTGTTCCCGGCTTCAGCTTGGTTTGACGGATGGCTGCGTACATGGCCGCTCCTCCCTTGAAACGAGCTTCTTCAATGGGGGCCATGCTACCCGATGCAGGCGCAGCGCGTGAAATCACTTCCATGCCCGCCTTGACCTTGGCCGGGCCGCTCCCCTAAACCCTTCTCATGCTCGTCCTGATCGATAACTACGACAGCTTCACCTATAACCTCGTCCACTTTCTGGGCGAGCTCGGCGCTGCCTGCGAGGTCTTTCGCAACGACAAGATCGGCGTCGCCGACGTCATCGCGCGCGCCCCCGAGGGCATCGTGCTCTCGCCCGGCCCCTGCACGCCCAACGAGGCCGGCATCTGCCTCGACCTGATCGCCAAGGCCGGCGCCAGCATTCCGATCCTCGGCGTCTGCCTCGGCCACCAGGCGATCGGCCAGATCTACGGCGGGAAGGTGGTTCGCGCGCCATCGCCGATGCACGGCAAGCTCTCGAAGATCACGCACAAGGGCAAAGGCGTATTCAAGGGCCTGCCCAGGAAGTTCGAGGTGACGCGCTATCACTCGCTCATCGTCGATCGCGCCGCTCTGCCCGATTGCCTGGCCGTCACCGCGGAAACCAGCGACGGCCTGATCATGGGGCTGCAGCACAAGACCCACCCCGTGTACGGCGTCCAGTTCCACCCCGAGAGCATCGCTTCCGAGCACGGCCACGCACTGCTCGCCAACTTCCTCGAGATCGCCGGCATGAGCCCGCGCCGCCGCAACGCCGGCGCCACACGCCACGCCGCCTGAGCGACAGCGATGAATGCCGAAGCCTCCCAGGAACTGCGCCAGCTGATCCAGAAGGTCTCCGGCGGCGCCACCCTGAGCGAGGACGAGATCCGCACCGCGCTCGAGCAGATGACCGCGGGTGCCGCCACGCCGGCCCAGATGGGCGCCTTCCTGATGGCGCTGCGGGTGCGCGGCGAGACGGTGGAGGAGATCGCCGGCGCCGCGCAGATGCTGCGCGCCAAGATGAACCGCGTCGAAGTTGTCCCCGACGCCATCGACATTGTCGGCACCGGCGGCGACGCGCACGGCACCTACAATGTCTCCACCTGCGCTGCCCTGATTGCGGCGGGCGCCGGGGTGAAGGTCGCCAAGCACGGCAACCGGCGCGTCTCCTCCAAATCCGGCGCCTCCGACGTGCTGGCCGAGCTCGGCGTCAAGCTCGAGGTGCCGGCGGCAACCATCGCGCGCTGCGTCAACGAGGCCGGTGTCGGCTTCCTGTGGGCGCCGATGCACCACCCGGCCCTGAAGCACTGGGCGCCGATCCGTGGCGAGCTCGGCATCCGCACCATCTTCAATCTGCTGGGCCCGATCTGCAATCCGGCCGGCGTCAAGCGCCATGTGGTCGGCGTCTTCTCCTGGCACTGGGTGGAGCCCATCGCCCACGTGCTGAACAGCCTCGGCGCCGAGCACGTCTGGGTGGTGCACGGCCACGACGGCCTCGACGAGCTGACGACGACCGGGGCCACCGACGTGGCCGAGCTCAAGGACGGCAAGGTGACGGTGTTCGAGGTGACACCGGCCGACGCAGGCCTCGCCCCCGCCAAGCTCTCCGACCTCAAGGGCGGCGACGAGCTGGAGAATGCGGGCGCCATCCGCGACGTGCTGGCCGGCAAGAAGACGCCGCTGCGCGACATCGCCATCCTGAACGCCGCCGCCGCCCTCATCGTCGCCGGCAAGGCCGCCAACCTCCTCGACGGGGCGGCCATGGCCGCCCATTCCATCGAATCCGGCGCCGCCCAGCGGGCGCTCGACCGCCTCGTGGCCATTACGAATGGCCGGGGCTGAGCCAGCAAGTCTGATAGAGGTTTTACCACCGCGCAGCCGGCGCGCATTAACGCCGTGCGCGGCCGGGAGTAGCGCGCGACCCTTCCGTGCCCTATCAGCCACGCGGGCGAGGGCAGATGGTCGGGAGCGCTTTCACCCCACAAGAGAACTGGCGATCGTCATCGTTCCCGTCCATAATGCGCACATCGCAGTAAGGAGTGTTTCTTTATGGCTAGAGGCGATCACGGACCAAAGACCAATCCACGCGGCATCGGCGACCATCGACGCAGCCGCGCGCTATGGGAGCACATCGGGCAGCGCTTGCGGCAGCGTCGCACCCAGCTCGGCTACGAGGCCGATGCGCTTGCCAGGAAGCTCGGCGTATCGCCGCAAACCTATGAGCAATACGAGCTGGGCCACCTGCAGACGCCGGCGATCCTGCTCAGCGACATTGCCCAGCTCTTCCACCTGCCCGTGACGTGGTTCTTCCAGGACCTCTCGCTCGACGACTCCGCGGAGGCCGGCGGCGCCGAGGCGCAGGGCGTGCTCGCGGTGGCCACGGACGACGAGCGCGTGCAAACGCTGATCGATTATTTCCGCAACCTCGACCTGGAAGGCCAGCAGCACCTCCTGCTCGTCGCGCGCACGCTCTACCGATCGCGCAAAGGCTCGCAGGCGGACTGAGGCGCCTCGCGTCTCCCTCTCCCCCGCGCGCATCTCCCTCTCCCCGCGCTCCGCCGACGTTCCCACGTCCGCCACCAACGCGGGGAGAGGGTCGGGGTGAGGGGCAGATGCTTGCTCCGGCGTATGGGTCTGCCCCTCACCCTAACCCTCTCCCCATGCTGAAAAAGCATGGGGAGAAGGAAGGCATCGCTTATGCCGCCGCAACGGTTTGCCGCTTGAGGCCCACGTACTGCGCCTCTCCCAGCAGCGCCACCGCCAGCGCCTGGCCGATGACGAAGGCGTAGCCGAGCAGCGTCGGCGTCAGCGTGCCGATGAGCAGGAAAACGCTGGCGATCGCCCAGGCCGCATTGGCGATGATGATCGCCCACACGGCCCCGCCTTGAATATGCTCGCGCGTGCCGGCCCAGACCACGAAGGCGACATAGGGAACGAGCACGAACCCCGCCCCGCGCAAGAGCGCCGCAGGCAGCCCGAGCAAACCCTCGAGCAGGCCGGCGCCGGCGATCATCAAGAGGCCTGTGGCGCCGCTGGCCGCCGCATCGACGAGAAGGGCGTTGCGGAGGAACGTTGATGGCTGGTTGGTCGACATGAGTTGGCTCCTTTCGCTTGCTGTTGTGCCCCCATGTTTGCGAAGGTCCGCCTCGAAGTCGATTACCTCGGGGGTAATGACGAAACGTCATTTTGCGCGCACGCTTGAACACAGCAGAGTAGCGGCGGATCGGTATCCATCGAAGCAAAGGAATGTTCCCGACATGCTGTTCATGGTCATCGAGAGCTACCGCGACCAGGACGCCAAGGCCGTCTATCGCCGCTTCCGCGACAAGGGCCGCCTGATGCCGGACGGGCTCACCTTCGTCGGCAGCTGGGTCTCGGCCGACTTGGGGCGCTGCTTCCAGCTGATGGAATCAGCCGACGTCACGCTCCTGCAGCGCTGGGTCGCCGAATGGTCCGATCTCGTGGCCTTCGAGATCGTCCCGGTGGTCGCAGGCAAGGAGACGGCTCAGGCGCTCGGCCCGCAGCTTTGAGGATGCGTCATGCAGGTAACGCCACCCGGAAAGTCCAGCCCCGGCGGAAAGTGGCCCGTCATCAAGGACCGGCTGGCGATCGCGCTTGTGATCGTCTCGCTGCTGGTCCTCGTGTTCTTCATGGTCGACGGCACCATCTTCAACATGCGCTGCAGCTTCTGGCAGTTCATCACCTTCGAGTGCAATCGCTGGGACGCCCGCTGGAAACCGTGGGACTGACCAGGAAGGCCGTCTGCGCTCCCCGTCAGGGTCCGCGCTGGATCATGGGCCCCAGGTGCAGACCGGCGTCCGCCAGCAGCGTCTCGCCGGTGATGCGCCGCGCCGCGTCGGAGAGCAGGAACAGCGCCGCATCGGCAATGTCCTCCGGCGTCGAGGCCACCTGCAGCGGCGTGCTCTTCTCCACGCTCTCGCGGATCTTCTGCACCTGCTCGGGCCCGAACGCATCGCCGAACCAGCGCGTATCCATGAAGCCCGGGCAGATGGCGTTGACGCGGATCTTGGGCGCCAGCGCACGGGCGAGCGACTTGGTCATGACGTTGAGCGCCCCCTTGGAGGCGGCATAGGCCACCGACGAGCCGATGCCGGTGACGCCGGCAATCGAGGACGTCATCACCACGCTCGCCTGGCCCGTCGCCTTCTCGAGCAGGGGCCGGCAGGCGCGGATCATCTGGAACGGCCCCACGGTATTCACCGCATAGAGGCGCAGGAAATCATCCTTGGACAGGCCGTCGAGCTTGGCGTGCGCCACGTGCTTGGTGATGCCGGCGTTGTTGGCAAGCGCGTCGAGCCGGCCGAACCGCGAAGCCGCCGCGGCGATCCTGATGCAGTCGGCGTCCTCCGCCACGTCACCCTGGGCGGTGACGGCCTCCGCCCCCGCCGCGCGCACGGCCGCCGCCGTCGCCTCGGCCTCCTTGGCGCTCTTGGAGTAATTGACGATCACCGCCTTGGCGCCGCGCTTGGCCGCGCCGATGGCGATCGCCGCACCCAGCCCCGTCGCCCCACCCGTCACCAGAACGATCTTCCCGTCGAAATCACCCACCGCTCGATCCTCTCCGCTTGACCCGTTGCAAGACGCGCTTGGCATCCGCCAGTATCTTGGCGTGATCGAAGGCCAGCTCCAAGCCCGCCGAGAGCGCCACCCACTCGACAGCCTGGGCGTCGTCGCCGGCCTTCGCAACCGCGCTCCTCACGCGGGTCAGAAAGGCAACGGAGCAGGTGTGCCCGCGCGGATCGCGCTTGGGGTCCGAATAGACCCCGATCAGATCGAGCCGGCCGGCCTTCACCCCCGTCTCTTCCATCAGCTCCCGCCGGCATGCGTCCTCGACCGTCTCCCCGACGTCGACGAACCCGCCCGGCAGCGCGTACTTGCCCTTGAACGGCGGATGCCCGCGCCGGATCAGCAGCACGCGCCCCTTGGCGTCGAAAACCACGCAATCGCTCGCCAGCGCCGGCGTCTTGGGAAAAAGCACCGCCCGCTCACATGCCGAGCGCGCCCCGCACCTGCTTCAGGCCCTCCTGGTGCTGGCTGTAGTTGCGCCCGCCGAGCACGCCGCCGTCGACCACGATGTCGGTGGCGTTGACGTAGGTGGAGCGGTCGGAGGCCAGCCACAGCACGCACTGGGCGATGTCGTCGGGGATGCCGGCGCGCGGAATAGGCGAGGCTTTGGCGTAGATCTCCTTGATCTTGGCGGTCGCCTGCTCGGCCTTGGCCGTCTCCATGCCGAGCGCCTTGGCGAGGATGGCGGTGGCAATCGGGCCAGGCGACACGGAATTGACGCGCACGTTGTGCTCGCCGAGCTCCATGCCGACGAGGCGCGTCAGGTGGTTCACCGCGGCCTTTGCCGCGCCGTAGATCATCGACGTGGAATAGCCGGCCTGATGTCCAGCGATCGAGCCGTTGTTGATGATGCTGCCCGCGCGCTGCTTCATCATGATGGGCGCCGCATGCTTCATGCCGAGCATCACCGACCGCACCAG
>DATEVP010000103.1:0-16984 GCA_035258465.1 Hyphomicrobiaceae bacterium | reverse complement strand
TTCCCGATCGTGTGCACTCATCACAGGCCGTCGATGGTGGGTGAGCTCATCGTGCTGGCGAAGAAATAGCGCCGGCGCTCGCCTAGGAAACTCGCTCGAGGATTGTCGGATCGTCGTTGTCGGGCTTGTTGACGCGCGTCGAGATCGGCCACATCGCCATGGGCTCGGCGGGATAGGGCACCAGCAGATCGCGCGGGTCGGGCTCCAGCGGCGAGAGCCAGCGATCGAAGCTCTCCGGGTCCAGGATCACCGGCATGCGGTCGTGGATGCCGGCGAGCAGCTCGTTCGCGGTCGTGGTGATGACGCAGAACGTGCGCACGATGTCGCCGGTCCCGGGATGGCGCCAGCTCTCCCAGATGCCGGCCAGCGCAAACGGCTCGCCCGACTTCATGCCGATGGCATAAGGCTGCTTTGGGCCCTTGCCCTTGACCTTCATCCACTCGAAGAAGTTATCGACCGGCACCAGGCAGCGGCGCTTGGCGTAAGCGGAGCGGAACATCGGCGCGGTCGCGACGCGCTCGGCCGTGGCGTTGATGGGCTTGAGCTTCGGCGACGGCTCCTTCGTCCAATAGGGGATCAGCCCCCACCACAGGCGGTCGAGATGGCGCGCGCCGGTCTCGGGGTGCTGCCGGATCACCCAATGCTGCTGCCCGGGCGCGCCGTTGAAGCGCGGCGCCGCTGCGCCGGCCTCGGGCAGCGGCTCGATCAGCGTCACAATCTTCAGGCCCAGCACGTGGGGATTGCTCTTTTGTGTGATGCGGCCGCACATGCGCTTTCCCCGCTCGCTTACCTCTTCGCGTTCAGGAACGCGCCGGCCCCCGTGCCGAGCAGCCGCGGCAGGTGCGTGTAGATATAGCGGCAGCCCTTGGCCACGACATCGCCGACGGTTTCCGCCGTCGCCGGCATGCCGGGCGTGCGCCCCGCGGCAACGATCGCCGCCAGCGCCCCCTCGATCGCCTTGGCGACGGGAGGCGCCTTGGGGTCGCCGGGAAAGCCCATCGACTGGGAGAGGTCCGAGGGGCCGATGAAGAACACGTCGATGCCCTCCACGCTCAGGATCTCGCCGATGTTTTGCAGGGCCGCCTCATGCTCGAGCTGGACGCAGACCAGCGATTGCGCATTCGCGGCCCGGGCGAAGTCGGGCATGCGCGCGCCGAGCCCCCAGTTGTCGGGGCGCGTCCCCGCCGCCAGTCCGCGCGCTGCGCCCGGGCCGAACTTCACCGCGGCGACCGCGCGTTTGGCGTCCTCGGCCGTGTTGACGTGCGGCACCTGCACGCCCATCACGCCGCGGTCCATGACGCTTTGAATGTCGCTTGCCGCATTCGTCTTCGGCCGTGCGATGGGCGTGATCCCGGCGGCGTCGCAGGCCATCGCCATCAGCTCGACATCGGCAAGGCCGATGCTGCCGTGCTCGCAGTCGATCAGCACCCAGTCGAAGCCGGCAAAGGCCAGCATCTCGACGATCTGCGGGGAAGGAAACATCACCGAGCAGCCGAGCGCCGGCTCGCCACGTGCGATCTTGTCCTTCATGCGGTTGGGCTTCATTCGGCGGCGCTCCTTCCTTCAGCGGCCGGCACGCGTGCGGTACGCCCACGCCGCTCGCGCTGCAGCGTATGAAGTCCCGCGCCCACCACCAAGGCGATGCCGGCAAAGGCGATGGCGTCGGGCACATCCCCCCACCACCACCAGCCGAGCCCGAGCGACAGCGGCACCGGCATGTAGCGGAAGGGCGCCACCACAGCGATCTCGCCGGTGCGCAGCGCCACGATCATGGCGGTGTTGGCGACGAACAGGCAAGCCGCCGAGATGGCCATCATGCCCCAGGCCCAGGCTGAGGCGATGACCCAGCCATCGTCGTAGGGGAGCACCAGAAAGCCCGACAGCATGACCGCCACCGTGCTCGCGGCGGCGACGAAGATCGACGGGATCGCCTGATGCAGCCCGCGCGTGGCGAGATCACGGGTCGTGGTGAAGGCCAGTGCGGCGAGCAGGATATAGGCCGCCGCACCGAAGTCGCCGGCCCCAGGCTTGACGATCAGCAGCACGCCGGCAAAGCCCGTCAGGGCGGCCAGCCAGCGCGACAGGCCGACCCTCTCGCGATAGACCATGGCTGCGCCGGCGGTCACCACCAGGGGCGTTGCCTGCAGCACCGTGTTGACCGTCGCCAGCGGCAGATGGCGCAAGGCCAGCACGACGCAGGTCGTCGCGCCGGCGGCGGCAAGAATGCGCACGAGCATCAGCGGTCTGAACAGGATGCCGATCGGCCGCATGGCACCCATCAGGGCGACGCCGAGGAAGAGCATTGCCGTTGCCAATAGGCCGCGCAGGATAATGAGCTCGCCCGCAGGCAGCTCGGCCTGGATCAGCTTCACCACGGCGTCGTTGAGCACGAAGGCGGTGGATGCCGCCAGCACTGCAAGGATGCCGCGCAAGTTGTCGGTCATGCTCGGGCCGCCCTGGCGAGGTGCTGCTCGCGCAAGAAGGTGTAGAGGCCGGCCGCCGATACGATGCCGATGCCCACCCACGTGGCGAGGTCCGGAACCTCGCGCCAGACGAGATAGCCGGAGAGAACGGCCCACAGAATGATGGAATACCGGAACGGCGCCACCACGGCGATCTCGCCGGTGCGCATGGCGGCAATCAGGTAGAACTGTCCAGCGAGCAGGGCGACGCTGGCAGCCACGAGGAACGCGATCGTCACAGGCGAGGGCCAGATCCAAGTCTCGAACAGCGTGAAGCCGAGGCTCGACAGCGTGACGATGCTGGCAGACGCGCCCGCGATCACCAGGGTCGGCACGCCCGTGCCGACGCCGCGGGTGAGCAGATCGCGGGCAACCGAGAACAGCACGGAGATGATCACCAAGACCGCATAGGGCGTGAACGCGTCCCCTCCCGGCCGCACGATGATCAGCACGCCAATGAGCCCCGCGCAGGTGGCCGACCACCGCCGCCAGCCGACCTTGGCGCCGAGGAACAGGGCGGCGGCCGCCGTGATGGCGAGCGGCGTGAATTGCAGGATGCCGAACACGTCGCCCATGGGCATGCGCACCAGCGCGCTCAGGAAGAAGACCGTGCCGCCCACATCGGCAAGCCCGCGCAGCAAGACCCGGGGCGAGAACGCGTGCGGCAGCGCCCACGCCGCGCCGGTGCCGACGATCAGGCAGGCGCACAAAGCCACGGTGAAGACGCCGCGCACGAAGATCGCTTCACCCGTCGGCAGGCTGTCGGCCGCGACCTTCACCAGCGTGTCGTTGACGACGAACACCGCCATCGACGCCAGCATCGCAACGATGCCGCGGATGTTTTCCGACCGGGTGTGAGCAGGAAGGGCGCGCGTCATGTGTGAGACGCGGGTCTAGCGGCAACCGCGCCGCCCGGCAAGGCTCCTCAGGTGCGCTGCAAGACAATGAACCTGGTGGCTTGTTGGCAGCGCCAAGATCGCATTCAGCGCCGCGACAAGCCTGCGCGTTTGGAGGGTCCCGGGGATGGCTCTCAGGGCGCCAGCTTTGGCTTACCGACGATGGTCACGAGCAGCCGATCGACCTGGAGCACCTCGCCGGCGACGCGTTTGACATCGTTGAGCGTGACGCCATTGATGGCTCGGTTTCGGCTGAGAAGATAATCCGGCGTTTTGCCCTCGAGCCAGATTTGCAGCAAGGAGTTCGCCACCTTCGCGTTGGTATCGAAATCCAGCAGGAAAGAGCCGGTCAAGTACCGCTTGGAGTTTTCGAACTGGGCCGGCGTGGGCCCGTCGCGGGCGGTGGCGGCGAGCACGTCCTTGACGACGCCCAAGGCGGTACCCATCGCCTCGTTCTTGGTCGAGAATGCTCCGAGGAGGAACGACGTGGTGGAATCGCGCAGCAGCCCGGTGTTGATGGAATAGGCAAGCCCGCGCTTTACGCGCACCTCCTCCATCAGCCTCGAGTCGAAATCGCCGCTGCCGATGATGTTGTTGAGGACCTGCAGCGCGGGGAAATCCGGATGATCGCTCGCAAGCGAGCGCAGCCCGAAGGTCGCCGTCGCCAGCGGGTAATCCTTGTCGATGACGAGAGGCTGGGCACGCGATCGCGGCTCGACTTTTCCCACCCGGGAGACGCTCGCCTTGTCCGGGAGGCCGCCGAAGACGAGATCGATCGCCTCGGCGGCTTTCGCCTTGTCGATGTCTCCGACGATGACGACCTTCAAGACGTCCTTGGCCAGAAGCCTCGCGTGCTGCGCCTTGACATCGTCCCGGGTCAGCCGCGCGACCGTCTCGGGTGTGCCGTCGACCGGGCGGCCGTAGGCATGGCCGGAGAAGGCCTCCACATACCACCGCTCGAGCGAAACCTTGTTCGGCTCGTTGGCGGCCAGCGCCAGATCGGTCAGCCGCTGCGCCCGGGACCGCTCGATGGCATCGGCGTCGAAGCGAGGCGCAACCAGCACCAGCCGCAGCAATTCGGCGGACGGCGCGAAACGCGCGCTCAGCGCCTCCAGGCCCCCATAAAACGCGTCCCGACCGCTTGCCGTCGACAGCCGCGTTCCCAGGCGCGCGAGCTTCTCCTTGAAGGCGGTCGCCGGCATGTCACCGGCGCCTTCGCTGAGGACGTCCGAGAGCAGGCCGGCCAATCCCTCCTTGCCCGACGGGTCCTGCGCGGCGCCGCCGCCGAAGGCGAATTTGATGGCGATCAGCGGGACGCTGTGCTCCTCGACGAGCCAGGCCTTGATGCCCTTGGGCGTTACGATCTCGTCGACCTTGAGCGCGAGGGCCGCCGGCGATACTGCCGAGAGGGCAAGGAGGAACACACCTATGGCGGCGGCGCATGGGCCAAGTCGCCTGAGCCAACGGACTCCCCAGGTCATCGAGGTTCCTTCCGTTGCTACTGCCTGGTTGCCATGGGTGTTTGGGATGGGGCGCCGGTCTGCGGGGGCGGCACGAGCGTTCCTGTCACCGAAAACCGAGCATCGAGGAAGGCGACCGCCGTCCGCTTGATATCGTCGAGGGTGACGGCCTGCATGCGGCCGGGCAGCGCCTCGATGTCGGCGATCGAGCGGCCGAGCGCTATGGCTTGCCCATAGCGGTTGGCCAGCGTCGACTGATTGTCGAGCTCGAACACGCGCTGCGCCTCGAGCGAGGACTTGGCCCGATCCAATTCCTCCTGCGTGACACCCTTTTCCCGAATCTCCTTGACGATCGCATCGAGCTCGGCTTCCGCCTTTTCCAGCGCCGTCCCAGGCAATGGGATGATGACAGCGGCCATGCGCCCGCTGTCGAGCGTACCGGCCTCGTAATTTGTGCCGGCCGTCGAAGCCAGATTGGTTTCTACGAGCCGCCGATACATGCGCGAGGTGTCATCGCCTCCAATGATCCAGCCGAGCAACTCCAGAGCCTCTGCCTCTCCGGGACGGCCGGAGGCATAGGTCGGCACGCGATAGTAGCGAAGCAGCAGCGGCGCCCCCGCACGCGCGTCCTCCAGGCGCAAGCGCCGCGCAGCGATGGCGGGAGGCTCCTTGGGACGGGAGCGCTGACCGATGGCCAGGTTGGCCCTGTTGCGACCGTAGGTCGCCTCGGCAAGCGGCCGAACCTCCTGGGGGGTGACGTCGCCTGCCACGACGAGCACGGCGTTGTTGGGTGCGTAGAAGCGCCGGTAGAAGGCTGCCGCATCCTTCAGCGACAGTTGGCTCATCTCGTGCTCCCACCCCAAGGCGGGGCGATGGTAGGGATGGTTCTGGTAGAGGCTGGCCAACATCTGTTCGCTGAGCAGCGACAGCGGACTGCCATCCACGCTCGATCGGCGCTCCTCCAGAATGACGTTGCGTTCGGTGCGTACCTCCTCCTCATTCAACCTCAGGTTCACCATCCGGTCCGCTTCCAGGCCCATGACGGTCTTGAGGTGCTCCTTGGCGACACGTTGGAAGTAGGAGGTCGTATCATGGGTGGTCGACGCGTTGTCGCGACCGCCCAGGCGCGTGATGATGCGCGAGAATTCGCCCGACTTGATCTTGCCGGTCGACTTGAACATCAGGTGCTCGAGGAAGTGGGCGATCCCCGAGGTTCCCCACGGGTCGTCCGCGGCGCCGCAGCGGTACCAGACCATGTGGGTGACGACCGGGACACGATGATCGGGGATGACGACGACTTGCATACCGTTGGCAAGGTTGAACGTGCTGACCTTGAGCTCGGCGCGCGCCGGGCTCACGGCGAAGGCGGCAAACGCCGCCATAGCCAGACCGACGCCGAGGCGACGCTTGATGGCACGTTCGCAAGTGATCTGCATGCGGCCTGCACCCCAGCCGCGCGCCGGAGCGCGGCGCAATCACCCTACCTGAACTTCGACACGCGCTCGACACGCTCGAGAATGACGCGAGCATTGTCGGTGTCGATCGTGCCCGCAGGGTCGCCCTTGAACTTGACTGCCGGGTTCGACCAGATCGGCTGGCGCGGGCAGCCGTCACAGCTTGCCTTGTAGCTCATGATGTCTCGCCACTTCTTGCCGTTGACGAAGCCGTGGCCATAGGGAAACGGCGTAACGTTTGCATCGAGCGCCTTGTCGTGACGCGCGCCGATGATATGTCCGATCTCGTGGGCGAGAGAATAGGTCAAGGACGCGCAAGAGTGGTGCACGACGACGAAGGCCTCATCCGCCTCGGCAGCCACACGCGTGGAAAGGCCGCAACCGGATGCATCGTCGACAATGAGGGCGACGATGTCGGCGCGCTTTTCGTTGCGCAGCCGACTCACCTTGGCGAACACGCCCTCGCCGTCGACCATCCGGTAAAGGTGGTTGAAATGCTCGCCGTCCGATTCGTCGTAGTCGATCGGCTCATCGTGCACGAGACGGAGGGTGATGTTGCCAAGGCCGCTGTTGGCAAAAGACTCGTTTGCCTGCTCGACCGATAGGGCGATGAGATCCGGGCGAACCTCGATGTATTTCGAGGCCACCTTGCTGGTATAGAGCACCATGAGATCGATGGTGGCCTTCTTGGCCGCCAACGCCCGCCGCTTGGCGGCGGGCAGGGGCACGATCTTGGGCGCGGCCTGCTTGGCCTGCTGCGACCTCTCCGTTTTGGGCAGAGCCTGGCCGCCGAAGGCGTCCTGCTGGTCCTTGAGCTTGGATTTGTCGCGCGGGCGCATCATGGCGGCTTCGCCCCGGGCAACGAGGGGATCATCCTTGACGTCGGCGCTGGTCGGCTGGGCGCCGCCTGCGCGCATCGAGCCATGATCGGGCGGCATCTTGCCGGGGTCCGTCTCGACCACCGCGTGCACCTCGCCGCCCATGTTCTTCAGGCTGTACATGTGACCGCGGTAGGTGAACATTCCGCTGAAGCGCCCGCCCTTCCACCACATGAGCACGACGGGCTCGCCCGTGCCCTCGATCTCGCCGCGCCAGTTGCAGCCATCTTTCCGCATCTCGACGCTCGTGCGCCGCACGGTGATGGTGCCTTTGTCCTTGAGAGGAATCATGATCTTTTCGATCTGTCCGGCCGGGCGAGAGCCGATCGCCGATTTCGCATCGCTATCCTTCATGAGCGCGTATTCGACGACGGCGGCGTTCGGCGTCGCCATCATGCCGACGCTCATCGTCTCCTTGGACGACTCCATCGCCTTCATCATCGATTCCTGACTGCCCGACATCGGCATGGGGGCGCTCGGGGGCTTCAGGATTTCGTTCCAGTCGGCGCCCAGCCTCGTCATCTTCACGCCCATCGTCTCGCCGCGGCGGATGACGCCCTCGATGAGGGGGGTCGGCATCGACCAGACTTCGGACTGTGAGAGGCCCAGGATCTGGCCATTGGCGGTCTTGCCGGCCAGGCCGATCAAATCCTTGTACGCCTTCGAGTTCCGCGGCGGCAGGTTGGTGAGCACCAATTCGGAGCGTCCCTCCTGCGCGAGCGCGGGCGGCGCGCAAAACGCGAGCACGGCCAGCAATTGCGTCGCCAGCATCAGCCAGCCGACGCGGCCCCGGCAGCTTTGAAGGGAATGGCTTGCGCGAGAAATGGGGTACATGTGCAAACACCTCCACCCGCCAAGCGCATGGAAACGCCAAGGCGCCGGCCGGTCAAGATTGAGCACCGGCAGCGCACAAATCGCAGTTCTCGTGGGCGCCGCCGGTAGCGGCGCCCACAAGGATCGTCAGGTTACTTCTTCGCGCCGGCCGGGTCGAAGGCGCCGCTCTTGAAGATGTCGGAGGCCTTGGCGTTCACGCCCATCGCATCGAGCTTCTTGAAGAAGTTCGCTGCGGTGAAACGCTCGTCGCCCGCCGTGCAGGCGTCGTAGCCACGCAGTGCGGTGCGGCTCAGGTCGGCAATCTGCTCGGCCGACATCTTAGCGTAGCGCGCGCGATCGAACTTCTCCCAGAAGTCCTTGTAGTCCTTCGCGCAGTTGGCCGCCAACGCAGGTGCGCTGAGGGCGCTCAAAGCAACAATGGCAAGTGCAAGACGCTTCATGGCGAATCTCTCCATTTGCATAGCTTCGACGGAGCTCCCGTCGCCCGCAGATACGAAGAGAGCGCGAAAATAGTTTCAACGTCCAGGTAAAAATATTTATTGCTGCGCTGCACGATCTATCCAACCTCTGAACCTATGGGTGGCGTGCAGGTCTTGCCCGTCAGAGGCTGATTCAACAGTTTTGGCGGAGACCTGGCTGGCCAAAATTTGATCGGGGACGCGGCGTGGCATAGAAAAGCCGAGGGGTGGGCAATCCCAGTTGGGCGGCTGTAGCCTGCTTTCGACGTTCTGGGCAGCGGCAAGATGCCGGCCCTTGACCTGGCCCCGAGGCTATCTCGCAACGTGCGTGGCGTGAGATATACAGCATGCCGGTAACCAGGGACGACCTTGTCGAGGCGCTCGCGGCCGTGGCGCGGGGCGACAAAGCCGCCTTCGAAATGGTCTACAGGGCCACATCACTGAAACTTTATGGCATCGTAGTTCGTATTTTAGGGCAACGCGCCTTGGCTGATGAGGTTCTGCAAGAGGTGTACGTGCGTGTGTGGCAGCGCGCCGGTGAGTTCGATCCCGCGACCAGTTCGCCGATTACCTGGCTGACGACGATCGCGCGGAACCGGGCCCTGGACGAGGCCAAGCGTAAGACCATGAGATCGTTCGATGATCACCCGGAGGTGCTAGAGCTGCCGAGCGGTGACGACCCGCTCGAGAACCATGCACAAAACGAAGAAAGACGACGGCTCCAGGCGTGCCTGGACACCCTGGAGCCGGAAAAGAGGGAAATGGTGTTGCTGGCCTACTTCTTCGGGCTGACGCGCGAGGAGATCGCGAGCCATACCGGCCGGCCGGCGGCAACCGTGAAGACGTGGCTGCGGAGGAGCCTTGCGCAGCTCAAGAGCTGTCTCGAGCGATGACCGAGAACGATGATCTCGACGGACTGGCTGCCGAGTATGTTCTCGGATCGCTGAGTCTTGCCGAGCGCAAGGACGTCGATGCCCGCCGCAAGCGGGACGCGGCGCTGGATCAAGCCGTCACAGCCTGGGAGAGGCGGCTTGGGCCACTGAGCGCCGGCGCGCCCGGAATCGAGCCGCCGCCCGACCTTTTTGCCAGCATTGCAGACCGGCTCTGGGGCGCGGGTCGCTCCTCGGGGGCGACGGTAATTCCGATGCCGGCCCGCCCGCGGAGCGTGGGCTGGAGGGCTTATGGCGTCGGTGCCAGCGCCATGGCCGCTTGCCTGCTGCTCGGCGTTGCATGGCTGCTCCTGAACGTGAACGTGAACGTGCCCGCCAGGCCGATGCAGTTCGTCGGAGAGCTACACAGGAGCGCCGGGACCGCGGCCGACGAGGGGGCAGCTGCGAAAGGAGCGCCGGCCTTCAAGATCGCCTTGGATCTCAACACCCGCAACATGGTCGTTGAACCTGTTTCCCTGCGCGCGACCCCGAGGCGCAGTTTCGAGCTTTGGTTACTGAGGACTGGCGGTGCCGCCCCCGTCTCGCTGGGGCTGGTTTCGCACTCGGCCCGGACCACGGTGCCTTGGCGGGAGGACTACCCGACGTCAGGCCTCGTTGATGACTCGCTCGCCGTGAGCCTCGAGCCCGAAGGCGGATCCCCGGCGAGGGCGCCGACGGGTCCGATCCTGTTCGTGGGCAAGCTCAGGGCGGCGACGCCGTAGCCGGACATGGGGGCTGGGCTCGCCATGGCCACAGGTTCGCAGCGGGGAAAGGAGTGATAGAAATCACTCCGCATTCGTCCACCCAGGTGATCGAACCGACATGATGCTCCGCCCCGCCATCGAACGCTTCACCCCAGCGGCCTCATGTGTCGGCGCGGCATTGCTGGCACTCTCGATCATGGCGTCGAGCGCGAGCGCGCAGAGCAAGGCCGAAGCTGAGCGTGCCGGCGACGCCGGCAATGACCGGCTGATCATTTCCAATATGCCCGAGCGGAAGCGTCCGGTCCGGGATCTCTTCTCCAAAGTGCTGGGCAAAGCGAAACGGCGAGTACTGGCGCTGACGAAAAGCGAAGTTTGGTCGGTGCCGCCATCAGAGTCTCACCGGCTCTCCCAGAGGTTGGCAAGACTCGGCATCAAGGTGACGAAGCTTGGCGCCGACTGGAATCATGTTCTCAAGCGACGTTCCGGCCCCATGTCCCGCACCGAGGAGGACATGATCAAGCCGATGCAGTCGGCACCCGAGACGGTTGGCGTCTACGTCATGAGCGCGCCCGAGGCGGCCGTGACCGAGTATGTCCTGGGTGGCGGGAAGGACTCAGCGTCGCGCAGTGGCGAGGAAGCGCCCGCGCGCATCGTCATCAACCTCGACGACAAGCGAGACGTCACCATTCGACGCACCCGGTTCACGGCCACGGAGCGCGGCCTAACCTGGGGCGGCGTCGTCGAGGAGACCGGCGAAAATGCCGTGCTGATGCTGTGGAAGGACGGCCGCCTGACAGGGGTGCTCGGGTATAGAGGCCACATCTATACGGTGACGAACATAAGCGGCGAGGCTCACGCCGTCGCCGAGGTCGATCCGCGCAAGCTGCCTCCCGATCACGCAGCGGTGAGCCCCAATGTGCGCGACCTTGCGCGGCGCTCCGATACTGTGGCCACACGGCCGCCTGCGCCGGTGCCAGTGCCGAATGTCAAAGCTCTCCCCGACAGCGTGCGTGTGGCGCTGGAGGCCAAGCAGATCACCATCGACGTGATGATCCTCTACACCAAGCGGGTCATGAGCCGTTACATCCGCGAGCCGGCGGATCTCACGGCCCTTGTCATCGAGCAAGCCAACGAGACTTTCCGCAACAGCGGCCTGGAGAACATCAAGCTGCGGCTCGCGCACCAACAGATGGTCGACTACGACGAAACGGGTGGCGAGCACTTCAACCATCTCTACCGCATGGTCGATGGCGAGGGGCCGTTCAAGGCCATTCACAAGCTGCGCAACGAGAAGCGCGCCGACATCGTCGGCATGGTCATCGACGATCCATCCGGCTGCGGCCTTTCCACGCGCGTCGGCGCCGACTCGGAGGAGGCCTATTTCGTCGTGCATCATTCCTGCGCTGCCATCACCATCTCGATCGCGCATGAAATGGGCCACATCCTCGGCGCGCGGCATGACCGTCGCGTCGATGCGAACGAAACGCCGTTTCCCTATGGCCACGGCCACGTCAACGGCACGAAATGGCGCGACATCATGAGCTACCAGGAAAGCTGCGAAGGCTGCGTGCGCATTCCTTTTTGGTCGAACCCCCGGGTCAAATACCAGGGAGAGCCCACCGGAACCCTTGCCAGTGACAACGCCAGGGTGATCCTCGAGCAGGCTGAGCGCGTGTCCAGGTTCAGGTAGCAGCCCACCGCGGAGGCACCAGAAGAGCGATGGACGCACTCCCTCGGTGAAAACGACGCTCCAAGTTTCGGCGATCTTGCTGGGCTGCCTCGTCACCATGATCGGCGCCGGGGCGCGATCGCAAACCGATCGGGAGCGCGTGCACCTGATCCTGTCGAACCTTCCGCCGCACGGTTCGCCGGCCTACCAGGCCCTCAAGAAGCGCGCGGGCAAGGCGACCGGCCAGGTCCTGCCTCTGACGAAAAGCGAAATGTGGTCGGTGCCGAAGGAGAGCGTCGAGGCGGTACGCAAGGCGGCCGCGGCGCACTGGCTCGATGTGCAGGAGCTCGGCCGCGATTGGAACCATCTGTTTCACCCGGCGCCCGCTGACATCAAGCTCAACACCCAGCAGAGCGTGATGATTGACCAGGTGCTCGCCGCCAAGGCGACGCAAGGCATCCGGCTCATGGTCGCGGCGGCTCCTTCCACTGTCGAATACGCATTGACCGCGGAGGCTGCCAGCAAAAGGTCCGTTTCGAGCATAATTCTCGCGCTCAGCGGAGCAAAGGCTTTGACGATCACGCGACGGAGCGTCGATCTGAGGAGCGACATGTGTGTGTGGCGCGGCTCGGTCCAGGGGACGGATTCGCCCGCCACGATCATGTGGTGGCCGCAAGGCAAGATGACCGGCAGCGTGCGGCACGAGGGCCGCCTCTACTCGATCCGCCACCTCGGCGGCGAGGTGCACGCCATCATCGAGATGAGCGAGGAGCGCATGCCGGACGACCATCCGCCGGCGCCGCAAATGCAGAAACGGTAGTCAAGTCCGCGCAACCGAGACGGATCGAGGCTGGCGCCTGACGCAGGCAACCCCCATCAACCTCCAGTCACGCTCATGTGCCGCGCCACGGCCGGCTGCTTGGTGCGCCGGTCGATGATGAAGTCGTGGCCCTTGGGCTTGCGCGAGATGGCCTCGTCGATGGCACGCAGGAGGAGAGCGTCGTCGGCGCTGGCGCGCAGCGGCGCGCGCAGGTCGGCCGCGTCGTCCTGGCCGAGGCACATATAGAGCGTGCCGGTGCAGGTGAGCCGCACGCGGTTGCAGCTTTCGCAGAAGTTGTGCGTCATCGGCGTGATGAAGCCGAGGCGGCCGCCGGTCTCCTTCACCCGCACGTAGCGTGCCGGCCCGCCGGTGCGGAACGGGATGTCCTCGAGCGTCCAGCGGTCCATCAGGCGCGCGCGCACGATCGACAGCGGCAGGTATTGATCGGTGCGGTCGCCGTCGATGTCGCCCAGGGGCATGGTCTCGATCAGGGTGAGGTCGAAACCGCGGCCATGAGCGAAGCGGATCAGGTCGTCGAACTCGTGCTCGTTGACGCCCTTGAGCGCGACGGCGTTGAGCTTGATCTTCAGGCCGGCCTTCTCGGCCGCGTCGATGCCCACCATCACCTGGCCGAAGTCGCCCCAGCGCGTGATGGCCTTGAATACATCCGGCCGCAGCGTGTCGAGCGAGACGTTGATGCGGTTGACGCCGGCGTCCTTCAGCTCCTGCGCCACCTTCGGCAGCTGGCTGCCGTTGGTGGTGAGGGTGAGCTCGTCGAGCGCGCCGCTGCCCAGATGGCGGGAGAGCGCCCGGAACAGCCACAGGATGTTCTTGCGCACCAGCGGCTCGCCGCCCGTGATGCGCAGCTTGCGCACGCCCTTGCCGACGAAGGCGGAGCACACGCGGTCGAGCTCTTCCAGCGACAGCAGGTCCTTCTTGGGCAGGAAGGTCATGTGCTCGGACATGCAATAGGAGCAGCGAAAATCGCAGCGGTCGGTGACCGAGACGCGCAAATAGGTGACGTGCCGGCCGAAGGGGTCGACCATCGCCGTCGATGGCAAGAGTGTGCTGGTCGGCGTGTTCATCGAGCGTCCATCTGAGGCAGCCCGGTTGGCCGGCGTGTCTGCCCCGGCAAAGGCCTGCACCCTAGTTTGGGACTGATCATGCCACGATCAAGCGTCAAGCTCCAACCGCCACCTTGTGACGCGGCGCGGCCAACCGCAGCGCGGGTTTGCACCGCAGCCTGGATCGGGCACTATCCGCGATCAGTCGCCAAGGGGGATGGCATGCGCAACATGATGAATGGAAACGCCAATGAGCCCGGCCCTGACTGAAGCGCTGCCGGCCTGCGGCCTGTGGGGCTTGGCGGGCACGCTTGTGCTGCTTGCCCTTTTCGCCATGTTGCGCGGCCGCGTTCGCATCGAGGGTGGATGGGGCGGCTTGACCATCCCCCGCTTCAGCGGCTTCGAGCGGCTGGTCCACTGGCTGCTCGCCTTCTCGTTCGTCGTCCTTGCCCTGACGGGCCTCAACGCTCTCTACGGCGCCCAAATTGTCCTGCCGCTGATTGGGCCTGACGCCTTCGCCGCGGTGCGCTCGTGGAGCCGGCTCGTGCACAACAATGCGGCGTTCCCGTTCATGTTCGCGCTGGCGCTCGCCGGCCTGCTCTGGCTCCGGCACAGCCTGCCGCATTGGCGCGATGTGGTCTGGCTGGCGATGGGCGGTGGGCTCCTGGTCCGGCGTTGGCGTCCGGCAGCGTGGAAGTTCAATGCCGGGCAGAAGATCCTTTTCTGGGCCCTGATGCTCGGCGGCTTGTCACTGTCCCTCACCGGCCTCGCCTTGCTGTTTCCCTGGACCGCGCCGCTGTCGAAGACCTTCGCGCTCCTGAACGGCCTGGGGCTGCGGCTGCCAGCCAACCTGACGCCGGTCGAGGAGATGCAGCTCGCCTCGGCATGGCACATGGCCGCGGCCCTGGCACTCACCTGTCTGGTTGTCGTTCACATCTATCTGCGCACCTACGGCATCCAGGGTGCCTTCTCGGCGATGGGCACCGGAGAGGTCGATGTGAACTGGGCCAGGCAGCACCACAGCTTGTGGGCGGAGCGCGAAAACAAGCGCATGGAGGACGCGTCAGCGACCGGGGCCGATGCGGCCCGCATGGCTCCCGCGGAGTGATTGTGCGAAGGTGCGCCAACGCTTGCGAGAACAGCATTCCTGGAGGAGGACACCATGAACGAGGACAAGTTCAATATGTCGCTGCGCAAGTTCCTGAAGCAGGTCGGCGTCACGTCCCAGCGCGAGATCGAGCGCGTCGTCCGCGAGAAGCCCATGTCCGGCAAGCTGAAAGTCAAAATGGTCCTGACCGCTGCCGGCACCGGCCTCAACCACGTCGTCGAGGAGGAGCTCGACCTCGGCTGACTTCTGTCCCGCAGAAACAAGAAAGGGTCCGCGAGGCGTGCCCGCAGACCCTTCTTGACTTCGATGGAGCGGCTCAGTAGCGGGCGCGATCCATCTGCTCGAAGTAGGTCTTGGTGTCGAAGGCGGCGCTGGCCGGAGCCGCGATGCCCGCCAGGACCGACAGAGCGATGAGGGCGGAAACGATGGTCTTCATAGCTGTTCTCCCGATGGTCTGAGTGGTTTGACTGATTTCGCCTTGCGCGTCAGTTGTGGTAGCGGTCGACTTGCTGCCAGAAGCTCTCGTTGACAGTGGCGTTGGCTGGGGCCGCGACGCCGGCCAGGACCGACAGCGCGATGAGGGCGGATACGATGGTCTTCATGACAATCTCCTCTGTCTTCAGATTTAGGTTTCAAGATCAGTCGTTTAGTTCCGTCATCAGTGAGCCACTCGCGGCTCGTGGTGCTGATATGGCTCCGCTCGCGAATGCGAAAAGGGCTTCTCGCGCATGCGTGACAAACAGTGATCAGTTCGAACGGTCGCGTGAATGCGCGTGAAGATCGCGTCATCTTCCGCGCCATCTCTCGCCGGCTCTGCGCACCAGCCGAAAGGCGACGCGCGGCTTGCTGCTCCCCAGTGATGATGGCAAGGTTTTTTGCGCCGCCAGCCGCCGTGCGAGATCTCGGGGACCTGTCTCATGAACCTGTCGCTGACGCTGCAGAATGTCGCGCGTCATTTGCCCGGCCGTCCCGCCGTGTCCTGGGAGGCTGGAGCGCTGAGCTACGCCGCCCTCGAGGACCAGGTTCAGCGTATCGCCGGCGGTCTGCTCCGCCGCCACGGGTTGCAACCGAGCATGCGGGTGGCGCTGGCGATGGAGAATTGCCCGGAATACCTGCCGGCGCTCTATGGCGTCTGGCGTGCCGGCCTGGCCGCGGTGCCGATGAACAGCAAGCTGCACCCGCGCGAGATGGCCTGGATCCTGGCGGACTCGGAGACGGCGCTTTGTCTCGCCAGTCCGAAGCTCGCCGGCGAGCTTTCATCCCCCGATCTATCGCCCAACGCCTTGCCGCCGATCCTCGCCACGGGCACGGCGGACTACGCCGCTCTGCTGTCGAGCGAGCGCACCAGCGCGGCGCCGGCCGATCCGCAAGCCGAGGCGTGGCTGTTCTACACCAGCGGCACGACGGGGCGGCCCAAGGGCGCGGTCCTCACCCACCGCAACCTGCTCTTTGCCTGCCACTGCTACTACGCCGACATCGATTTTCTGGGCCCGCAGGATTGTATCCTGCACGCCGCCCCGCTGACGCACGGCTCGGGCCTCTACGGCCTCGCCCATCTGGCGCGCGGGTCGAACAACGTCATCCTCGGCGGCTCCTTCGAGCCCGAGCGCGTGTTCCAGGTCTTCGCAACTTATGACAACGTGGCGATGTTCGCCGCCCCGACCATGGTCTCGCGCCTCATCAATCACCCCCGAGCCGGCGAGGCCGACACGCGCGGGCTCAAGACCATCGCCTACGGCGGGGCGCCCATGTACGTCTCCGACCTGGAACGCGCGCTCGAGCTGTTCGGCCCCAAGCTCTATCAGCTCTACGGCCAGGGCGAGAGCCCGATGACCATCACCGGCCTCGACAAGGCCATGCACGCCGACAAGAGCCATCCCCGCTACCAGGCCCGGCTTGCCAGCGCCGGCGTGGCGCGGACCGGTGTTGCCGTGAAGGTCGTGGGCGACGATGGCCGCGACCTGCCGCCCGGCGAGGTTGGCGAGATCGTCACCAAGAGCGATTGCGTAATGAAGGGCTACTGGAAAAACTCCGACGCCAATGCCAAGGCCCTGCGCGAGGGCTGGCTGTGGACCGGCGATCTGGGGTCGATGGACGCCGACGGGCTGCTCACCCTCAAGGACCGCTCCAAGGACATGATCATCTCCGGCGGCTCCAACATCTATCCGCGCGAGGTCGAGGACGTGCTGCTCACGCACCCGGCCGTGCTGGAGGCCGCCGTCGTCAGCCGCCCGCACGCCGAATGGGG